>CAZUSL010000102.1:0-19864 GCA_964622925.1 uncultured Pseudohongiella sp.
CGACGAACCGGTCGGCGGAAGCGAACCGGTGCGCGCTGCGTTTTTTCGGCGAGGCGCGCGGGGCGCGTTTTCCGGACGCGGCGGGGGCGGAGCGGGTCGGATTTTCCGGATTCGATCTGGCGCTGGCCGTTTCCGGTGACCGGATTGCGCTGCCGAGTCACGGGCGTCACACGCTGGCGTTCGGTCATGCCGTGCTGGATTGCGGCGGTGGGGCGGAGTTGCGCAACTTGCTGATCCTGCGTACGCCAAAGGGACTGTCCGGGCTGGCGGAGATATTGCCGTCCCGTCCCGCGCGGGAAGTCCGCTTTCCGGCGTATCCGGGTCTGGGCCTGGCGCTGGCGCTGACGAACGAGGCGGAAGCCGCCGCATCCTGCGAAGCGGCGTTGACGCCGGCGGGCGGCGGGAAGACGGCGGCGGCCGGCGCGGCCATGCGGATCGCCGCCGGCTCCACGGCGGTGCGGTTCCTGGACGACCTGTTCGAACTGCCCGAAGACTTCGCGGGCGGGACGGTGACGCTGTCGTGCGGCGGGGAGATTTCGGCGGTCGCCTTGCCCTTCACGGGGGGAGTCTTTACCGCCGCGCCGCCGCTCGTCACGGCGCTGGAATGAGCGGACAGGAGGGTTTCCAGGACTGACCGCGACTCGATTCTTGCATATACTGTGACGTGATCGGTCGGGGGATTACCCTGTAGACCTCTTCATTCATTTTGGTCAGCGTAGCGGGTCTTGCAATGCCAAGCACAAATCGAATTTCGCCCGGACCCAGTTTGTTTTCCGGTCTGCTGGCTGGAATGGTCGCCGTGTCGTGCGCTCCCGAACCGGAGATTGCCGCCGCTCCCGCGGCGCGGCCGGTCAAGGTCTTCACAGTCGAGGCGGCCGACGACCAGCGGGCGCTGAGTTTTCCTGCGGTAATCGAGGCGGGGCGTTCCGCCGAGTTGACTTTTCAGGTTTCGGGAACGATTGTCGAACTCAATGTAATTGATGGCCAGTTTGTCGCCGCCGGCGAGGCGCTCGCGTTGCTTGATGAGCGCGACGCCCGCAACCGGGCGGCCCAGGCCGAAGCTGAGTTTGAAAGAGCTGAGGCGGAATACGAGCGCGCGGTTCGCCTCGCCGATGCGGACGCCATTTCCCGCAGTGTGCTCGAGACGCGCAGAACCCAGCGCAACGTCGCCCAGGCGGCGCTGGATTCTGCACGGAAAGCGCTTGACGACACCGTGCTTCGCGCTCCTTTCGAAGGTCAGATCTCCAGGGTATTCGTCCGGGAATTCCAGAATGTCCAGGCCAAGGAACCCATTGCCAATATTCTCGGCGCGGAGCTTGAGGCGGTCATCAACGTGCCAGACAGCGTTATCGCGATGTCCCCGCGCATCTTGCCGCTCGGCGCGCGAATCGAACTCGATTCGCTGCCCGGCGTGTCGCTGCCGGCGACGGTCAGGGAGACCGCCGCGGAAGCGGATCCCAATACCGCGACTTTCGAAGTCAGTTTCACCTTCGAAGCGCCGCCCGAAGTGCTGGCGCTTCCAGGCATGACCGCAACGTTATTCGGCGCGTTTTCCGAAGTCCTGCCTGGGGAAGACGCTGGCGATACCCTGGCAATCCCGCTTGCGGCCGTGCTGACCGACCGGGAGGGCGCTTTCGTGTGGCGCATCGATTCGATGCGGGGCGCGGTGGCTAAGGCTCCGGTGATCCTGGGGGTGGGGCTGGGACAAGGACACATCGAACTGCTCGGCGGACTTGAAGCGGGCGACCAGATAGTTTCCGCTGGCGCTTCCTACCTGAGCGCCGGCCAGCGAGTCAGACCCTGGATTCCCGAATAGGATCGGACAAGGCGTCCATGAATCCCGCCATTCTCACCATTCGCTATCCGCTGTTCGCGGCAGTCGCGATTCTGCTTACGGCCGTTGCCGGCTATCTTGCTTTTCTCAACATGGCGCGGTTCGAGGATCCGGAATTCATGATCCGCACCGCGAGCATTGTCACGCCCTATCCGGGCGCGAGCCCCAGGGAAGTGCTCGACGAAGTGACCGAACCGATCGAGGCCGCCCTGCAGCAACTCGGCGAAGTGGAAGCCCTCGAATCTGAATCCTCGGCGGGCCTGTCCGTGATTACGGTCGATGTCCGCTTTTCCGCCTCAAGCGACCGAGACGCGTTGAACGTGGCCTGGACGAGGCTGCGCAATAAGGTCCGGGACACTACTGGAATCTTGCCGCCGGGAGCCGGTACGCCACTCGTGCGCGACGACCTCGGCGACGTGTACGGCATCTACTACCTCCTCACTGGCCCGGACTACTCAATGCAGGAACTGGAAGCCTATGCGGAATCGCTGCGGCGCGACCTGCTCCTGATAGACGGCGTCGCCAAGATCGAGCTGCTCGGGCGGCGCGAGGAAGCCATCTTTGTCGAAGTGGCCAAGGAGCGCGCCGCGGCGCTTGGACTTTCGCTCAACGACATCTACCAGGTGCTGGAGGAACAGAACCTGGTCAGTTCGTCCGGCGACCTGGTGCTCGACGGCAGCCGGCTCGATATCCATGTCGCTGGGGACATTTCCTCGGTCGAAGCCATATCAGGCATGGTCGTGCGTTCCGCGGCCAGCGACAGCTTGACCCGGCTTGGCGCCATCGCCAGCGTTTACCGCGCCGAACGGGAGCCGGTCGCGAGATACGTCAGATATGACGGCGAACCTGCCCTGGCTCTGGGAATTTCGGCTTTGCCGGGCCTCAACGTAGTGGAACTCGGCGAGGAAGTCGACGCACGGCTCGACGCGCTTGAGGCGACGCGCCCCGCGGGAATCCTGCTCCATGAATTCTACCACCAGGGCAAGATCGTGGATGCGGCGATCAGCAGTTTCGCCCGGAACGTGATTGCCGCCTTGGTCATCGTGTTTCTGACGCTCCTCGCGTTCATGGGGCTCCGGGCCGGCCTGGTCATGGGTGTGACCGTACTGCTCACCATGGCCGCGACGCTGGCGGTTATGTGGGTCGCGGGCATTCCCATGCACCGGATTTCCCTCGGCGCCCTGGTGATTTCCCTGGGCATGCTGGTCGACAACGGCGTTGTGGTCACGGACGACATGCTGGTCGGCATCCGGCGCGGCGTTTCGAAAATGGAAGCCGCCCGCACGGCGGCTGTCAAGAATCTCAAACCCCTGCTCGGGGGAACCCTGGTCGGAATCATCGCTTTCGCCCCTATTGGTTTCGCTCCGGGCCAAACCGCGGAATTTACTGGCGCACTGTTCTGGGTGGTGCTGATTTCCCTGTCCCTGAGCTGGCTGTTCGCCTTCACGCTCACGCCGCTGTTCTGCTATTGGCTTTTTCCGGCTTTGGGGACAGCGGATAATTCCTCGTCCGCAGTCGGGGACTCCAGGGCTGTTCAGGCGTACAAGCGGCTGATCGCCGGCGCCCTGCGGCTGCGCTGGTTCGTGCTGCTGGCGGCCATCGGCTCGCTGTTCGCCGCGGTTCTCGGTTTCGGCGCCCTGAAATCCGGTTTCTTCCCGGCGTCGACCTCGCCCCAGGTCGTTGTGGATCTTGTTCTCCCCGAAGGGACCGATATCGGGCAGACACGGGAACGGATGCTTGAGCTTGAACGTTTCGCAAGGCAACTGGACGGCGTCGAGGGGGTTCATACCTTGATCGGAGGCGGGACCCTGCGCTATCTGCTGGTGTACGAGGGCGGCAACGACGGACCCGAAAAGGGACAGCTTCTCATCAAGACCGCCGACTACCGGCGCAACGACGAGGTCATCGGGCAGTTGCAGTCCTACGGCGACGATGAACTGCCCGAGGGTCAGATCAAAGCGTGGAAATTCCAGTTGGGACCGGGCGGCGGCGCCAAGATCGAGGCGGTTTTCTCTGGGCCCGACACCGAAGTGCTGCGTGAGCTTGCCGTGCAGGCGCGCGCGGCCATGGCGCGGAACCCGGATGCGGTACTCGTCAGGGACGACTGGGGCCGCAAGGTGCCGGTGATTCAGCCCCTGTATTCGGAAAACAAGGGCGAACGGGTCGGCGTCAGCCGTCAGGCGGTCTCGGATGCGCTTGAGGAAGCGCTCAACGGGCGTCAGCGCGGCGTGTACCGCGAGGGCGACGACCTGGTCCCGATCATCTCGCGGGCGCCTGTCCAGGATTTTGCAAATTCCGCGGACCTCGGCGTCATTCCCGTGCTCAGCGCCACGACCCGCAGGGCGGTGCCGCTGGCGCAGGTGCTCGACGGTATCGAAATCGTCTGGCGCGACGGGCGCATCATCCGGCAAGACCGCGTTCCCGCCATCACCGCTCAGTGCGACCCGAGGCTGGGTGTGCTGGCGGATGAACTCATGGATCGGCTGCGGCCGGAAATCGAGGCAATTCCCCTACCGCCGGGTTACACGCTGACCTGGGAAGGCGAACTCGGCGAATCAGCGGAAGCGCGGGCGAACGTGGGTTCGACAATTCCGCTTGGCGTACTCGCCATGGTGCTGGTGGTCGTGTTCCTGTTCAATCGCCTGCGGCAACCCCTGATTGTTTTTTCCGTCGTGCCGCTGGCGCTGATCGGCGTGACTCCCGGCCTGCTGCTGACCGGGACCCCGCTAGAGTTCATGGGGCTGCTCGGACTGTTATCCCTGTCTGGGCTTCTGATTCAGAACTCGCTCGTGCTGGTGGATTCGACCGACCAGCTCATAGCTGCTGGCGTGCCGCGCCACGACGCGCTGGTCGAGTCTGCGGCGAGTCGTTTGCGGCCGGTCACGATGGGCGCCCTGACTACTGTGCTTGGCGTCATGCCGCTGTATTTCGACGCCTTTTTCCAGTCGATGACCGTCGTTATCGCCGCCGGGCTGAGCTTTGCGACCCTGATCACGCTGTTGGTGACCCCTTCGTTGTACGCCGTGTTGTTCAACATAAAAGCCAGCGAGCGCGCGGCGCCGGTTAGCGTGGAGGCATGAGATGAGTAAATCCGTATCGTTGCCGTCCTTCATGCTCCTGTTGGTCGGTTGCGCCACTCCCACCTCTCCGGACACCGCCGCCCGGATAGCGGAGGAAAACCTGCCGGAAACCCCCGCTCTTTACCGCTTCATGGGAGAGAACGACTCCGGGGCCGTGGAAGCTGGTTGGATTGAGCAGCTTGGCGATCCGGCGCTCGTTTCCCTCGTTCGCGAAGCTCAGGAGAACAACCGCGACTTGCAAGCGGCCGCGGCGAAAGTCGACCGCGCCCGGGCGCTGGCTGGACAGGCCGGCGCGGGCCTGTCGCCCCAGGTCAGTCTCGGTTCCTCCTCGTCGCGAACCAGCAGTGGCGAGGGACGCAGCTTCGACGCCAACGCCACATCGCCGCGGGTGGGCTGGGAACTCGACATCTGGGGGCGGCTTGCGGCGACGGCGCAAGCGGGAGTGCTCAGCGCCCAGGCCGCCGAGGCCGACTATGTCTTCTCTCGCTACTCCATTGCCGCCGCGGTGGCGCGGGCGTACTTTCTGGCGATAGATGCGGGCCGGCAGGTGGAAATCGTTTCCGCCATGGTCGACTCGCTCAGCGAAATCGCCCGGATAACCGATGTACAGTTCGAGTTCGGCCTCGTGACTTCCCAGGAAGTGCTGCTTTCCCGATCCGATCTCGCTGCGGCGCGGGCAAATCAGGTCGCGGCCCAGGGCGCCCGGCGCGACGCTTTGCGGGCGCTCGAAGCATTGATCGGCAGATACCCCGCCGCCGACATCGACGTAAGCTCCGAACTGCCGAATCTGCCGAGGCCGCCCCCTCCGGGCGTACCGTCGGAACTGCTTGAACGGCGTCCCGACATCATTGCCGCCGAACGCCGGGTGGCGGCGGCATTCAACAGTCTGGACGCGGCCAGAGCCGCGCGATTGCCCTCGGTCGCACTCACGGGAGAACTCGGCGGCGCATCCACAGACCTGCTGGATTTTCTGAACCCGTCGAATCTCGCCTGGATGGCGGCGGTCAACCTGACGAGTCCGTTGATCGACGGCGGCCTGGCGCAGTCGCAAATCGACCAGGGCAGCGCCGACCAGCGACGGGCGATCGCCGAGTACGGCCAGGCGGTGCTGGATGCCTTCCGGGAAGTGGAAGCCGGACTGGATCAGCTCGGCGTGCTTGCGGAACAGACCCAGGCCACGGTGGTTGCCGCGGAAGCCGCTCGGGACGCCTTGCGCGTCTCAAGGTTGCGTTATGACGAAGGCGAGACCGACCTGCTCGAAGTACTTACGATCCAGCAGCGGCTCTTTTCCTCGGAGGCTGACCTGAGCAGCCTGCAAAGAGCGCGGCTCGATAGCTGGGTCCACCTCAATCTGGCCCTCGGCGGAGACTGGGAAGACAACCGGTAAGCGCCTCCGCAAGCCTCGGTAAGGTGGAGCGGGTGCAGGTAATATGGCATCATGTGCGCTTTTTTGACTCAGGCGCGTCATGAACCAGTTGGTCAAGGTCCATCCGGACAATCCATCCGCCCGCATCGTCAAACTGGCTGTCAATCAATTGCAGCAGGGTGACGTGATCGTCTATCCGACCGATTCCACCTACGCGCTCGGCTGCAACATCGGCAACAAGAGTGCGCTCGACCGCATCCGCCGCATCCGCCAACTCGGCGACCGGCACAATTTCACGCTGGTATGCAGCGATCTTTCTTCGCTGGCGAGCTACGCCCAGGTTCCCAACAGCGCCTATCGGATTCTCAAGGCCCATACGCCGGCCCCGTACACCTTCATTCTCAAGGCGAGCCCGGAAGTGCCGCGCCGCCTGATGCACCCGAAACGCAAGACCATCGGTCTGCGCGTGCCCGAACATGGCGTCGCCCAGGCATTGCTGGCCGAACACGGCGAACCGATCATGAGCACGAGCCTGATACTTCCCGGCGACGGCGGACCGCTCAGCGATGTCGACGAGATCAGGGACCGCGTCGGCAAACTGGTCGACCTGATCATCGACGGTGGCGCCTGCGGCATCGAACCGACTACCATGATCGATCTTGTCGAAGGGGCCCCTGCGGTCCTGCGGGAAGGCAAGGGCGACATCAGCCCCTTTGTCTGAATCTGAATCCGGAGTGAAGGGCGGCAGCGCGATGACTGACCAAGATTCACAAAAACAGCATCGGCCGAAAATAGTACTTTCCGGCATGCGGCCCACGGGCAAGTTGCACCTGGGGCACTATCACGGCGCGCTGAAGAACTGGGTCAGATTGCAAAGCGAATACAAGTGCTTCTACTTTGTCGTCGACTGGCATGCGTTGACGACCGATTACGGCGACACCGAATTGTTCGGCAACAACGTCGTCGACATGGTGATCGACTGGCTCGCGACCGGAATCGACCCGAAGTCGGCGTCGATTTGTCTGCAATCGGCCGTGCCCGAACATGCCGAATTGCATTTGCTGCTTTCCATGACGACGCCTTTGAGCTGGCTCGAACGGGTGCCGAGTTACAAGGAACAGCAGAAAAGGCTCGAAGGCAAGTCGCTCGATACGTACGGCTTCCTCGGCTATCCCTTGCTGCAGGCGGCCGATATCCTGATCTACGGCGCCGGGTACGTCCCCGTCGGCGGCGACCAGGCCGCCCATGTCGAATTGACCCGCGAGGTCGCGCGCCGTTTCAATCATATTTACGGCGCACCCGTTTTCGTCGAACCCGAGGCCCTGCATACCGAGGTGACGAAGTTGCCCGGTGTCGACGGCCAGAAGATGTCCAAGTCCTACAATAATTCGATCGCCTTGCGCGAAGCGCCCGAGTCGATCGAGAAAAAGATCCGCACCATGCCGACCGATCCGGCGAGAGTGCGCCGCACCGACCCCGGCGATCCGGACAAATGCCCGGTCTGGCAATTTCACGAAGTCTACTCGGACGAGAAGACCCGGAAATGGGTGCGCGAAGGCTGCACGAGCGCGGGCATCGGCTGCGTCGACTGCAAGAAGCCCGTGATCGAAGCCGTGCTCGGCGAACTCGAGCCGATCCGCAAGGCCGCCAGGCCTTTCGAGGACAATCCGGACGAAGTGCGCGCCATCATCGTCGAAGGCAGCGAACGGGCGCGGGAATCCGCCGGCGCGACCATGGAACGCGTGCGCAGCGCAATGGGCCTCGATCGCTGGTAGTCTTCGTCATATGACCCGATCCATCGCCTATATTGCCGGCGCCGCGGTCGAGGAGTTGCCCGGCGACCTCTATATTCCGCCCAACGCGCTCGAAGTCTACCTTGAGGCTTTTGAAGGTCCGCTCGATCTGTTGCTCTACCTGATCAAGCGTCAGAACATCGACATTCTCGAAGTCGACGTGGCTGAAATCACCGATCAATACATGGCCTATATCGAGCTGATGCAGGCGGGACAATTCGAACTCGCCGCCGAGTACATGGTGATGGCGGCGATGCTGGCGGAAATCAAATCGCGCATTCTGCTGCCGCGGCCCGAAACCGCCGAAGAAGAGGAAGCCGACCCGCGCATGCAACTGATTCGCCGCCTGCTCGAATACGAGCGCTATAAACTGGCGGCGGAGAATCTGGACGATCTGCCGCGGCTGAACCGGGAATTGCGCCAGGCCCGGGCGGGCTTGCCGGAGTTTCAGCGGACGATTCCCGAACCGGTCGTGGAACTGTCCGATCTGCTCGCCGCCATGGCCGGCGCCTTGCGCCAGGCCGAGCTGTTCGAACATCATCACGTCAGTCTTGAATCGATCTCGACGGAAGAGAAGATCGGCCACCTGCTGCGCAGCCTGGAAAAGAACCGCTTCGTGCCGCTGGTATCATTGCTCGACCCGCGCGAGGGCCGGCTCGGCGTGGTAGTGACCTTTCTCGCGATCATGGAAATGATGCGCGGCGCAATGGTGGAAATCGTGCAATCCGACATATTCGGCCCCATTCATCTGCGCCTGGCAGGGAAAGAGCCCGGCAAAGAGGAATCCACATGAATCCCGAACTCAAGCCGATCGTGGAAGCGCTGCTGCTGGCGGCGGACCGGGCGCTTTCCGTCGACGAAATCAGGTCGGTCTTCGACGAGGCGGACCGGCCGGACAGGGATGAACTGAGACAGGCGCTCGCCGGCATCGCCGCCGATTGCGAGCATCGCGGCGTGGAACTGAAGGAAGTAGCCTCGGGATACCGCCTGCAGATCAGGCAGGAACTGGCTGGCTGGGTAAACCGCCTGTGGGAGGAAAAGCCGCCGCGTTACACCCGGGCCCTGCTCGAGACCCTGGCCCTCATCGCCTACCGGCAGCCGGCCACGCGCGGAGATATCGAAGAGGTTCGCGGCGTTTCCGTCAGCACCGGCATCATCCGCACCTTGCTGGACCGGGAGTGGATCCGGATTTCCGGGCATCGCGAATCGCCGGGCCGTCCGGAACTTTTCGTCACCACCCGGCAGTTTCTCGACCATTTCAACCTGAAGAGCCTGTCCGATCTCCCGCCGCTGTCCGAAATAAAGAACCTGCAGGAAGCCCTGCCCGAAGAAACCCTGAATGCATGAGCGAGAAATTGCAAAAAGTGCTGGCGCGCGCCGGCCTTGGTTCGCGCAGAACGCTGGAGGAATGGATCAGCGCCGGCCGCGTGCAGGTCAACGGCCGGCTTGCGAAACTTGGGGATCGGGTCGAGGCTGAAGACCGGATAGCCGTCGACGGCAGGAAAATCCGGCCGGACAGGAAGAAAAAGCCGCGCTGCCGGGTGCTGTTGTACAACAAACCGGAAAATGAGGTCTGCACCCGTTCCGATCCGCAGGGACGCCCCACCGTATTCGACCGACTGCCGCCCTTGCGCAACAGCCGCTGGGTATCCGTCGGCAGGCTCGATCTGAATTCCAGCGGCCTGCTGCTGTTCACCAACGACGGCGAACTCGCCCACCGTCTCATGCATCCGTCCAGCGGTATCGATCGGGAATACGCCGTGCGCGTACTTGGAGAAGTCACCGATGAAATGTTGCGGCGGATGCGCGCGGGCGTCGAAGTCGACGGCCACCTTTGCCGTTTCAGCGATATTCGCTTTTTCGGCGGCGAGGGCGCGAACCAGTGGTATCACGTCGTATTGATGGAAGGCCGCAATCGTGAGGTGCGGAAAATCTGGCAGTCCCAGGGAGTCAAGGTCAGCCGCCTGAAGCGAGTGCGCTTCGGCCCCGTTTTCATCCCGAGTTCGGTTTCTGCGGGCAAGTTTCACGAACTCAAGCAGGCGGAAATCGACGAATTGCGGAATTACGCGCGCTGATCTAGATGCCCGCGGGATCGAAGTTTCGCGCGTCCAGGGTCTGGCCGTGCACGTCTCGTCCTTTGGGGCCGAGCAGATAGAGATATACCGGCATAAGCGACTCCGGCGTCGGCAAGGTGTCCGGATTTTCGCCGGGGTAGGCCGCGGCGCGCATCGCGGTGCGTGTGCCGCCCGGATTCAGGCTGTTGACCCGGATCGAAGTCGTCGTGCCGACTTCGGCCGCGAGGGTTTGCATGAGACCTTCCACGGCGAACTTCGATACCCCGTAGGCGCCCCACCAGGCGCGCCCTTCGCGGCCGACCGCGGAAGCGGTGAACAGGACGCGCGCATCGGCCGATTTCGCCAGCAGGGGCAGCAAGTTGCGCGTAAGCAAAAAAGCCGCATTGACATTGACCTGCATTATTTCCTGCCATTGCTGTTCGGGATAAAACTCGATCGGCGAACGCGGTCCGAGCACGGCGGCGTTGTGCACCAGGCCGTCCAGCGCCGGAAACTGCTTTTCCAGGCTCGCGGCGATGGCGCCGAAATCTTCGGGGCCAGCGCGACGGAAATCCACCGGCTGTATGAAACTTCGTCCCGGCCAGGATTGTTCGGCCTCGTCGTACAGGCTTTCCAGTTTGCGCCGGCTGCGGCTCAACATGACCACATTCGCGCCATGAGCGAGCAGGCTCAGGACGCAGGTACGGCCGATGCCGCTGCCGGCGCCGGTAACGAGGATGGCGCGTCCCGCTAGCAGATCGGCAGGAGGGCGATAATCGAACATCAGGCGAATCGGTCCCGAGTGTCAGGCTTGCGGTAGCAGGCGATGTAATTTACGTCCAGGCTCCGTTGCAGAAAGTATTTCCTGGTGAAGGGGTTGTAGCCCATGCCGATCTGCGCTTCGAGTTCGAAGCCGGCGGCGCGGCACCAGCCGGCGAGTTCCGACGGCTTGATCAGTTTCGCGTATTCATGAGTGCCCCGGGGCAGCAGGCGCAATATGTATTCGGCGCCGACGATGGCGAACAGCCATGACTTGGGGTTGCGGTTGATGGTGGAGAACACCGCGAGTCCGCCGGGTTTAAGCAGACGCCGGCAGGCCTCGACCACCGAGCCCGGATCGGGTACGTGCTCGAGCATTTCGAGACAGGTCACCAGGTCGAATTCTTCCGGCGCCTCGGCGGCGAGTTGTTCCGCGGTACATTTCCGGTAGTCGATCTCAAGACCGCTTTCCCGCAAGTGCAGCCGGGCGACGGCGAGCGCGGCGTCGGCCATGTCGATGCCGGTGACTTCGGCGCCATGCCGGCGCATGGCTTCGGTGAGAATGCCGCCGCCGCAGCCCACGTCGACGACCTTTTTACCGGCGGGATTGACCATGCGCGCGATGTAACCCATGCGCAGTGGATTGATTTCGTGCAAGGGTCTGAATTCGCTGTTCGGATCCCACCAGCGGCTCGCCAGCGCCTCGAATTTGCGGATTTCCTGTGGATCGAGGTTTTGCATCTCATTCAGGCCACGGTTTCAAGCCACGGTTTCAAGAAAACCCCAGCACTTGTCCCCGCCAACGTCCCGCGGATTCGAGCACGGCTTTCTCGTCGAGAGTGAGCAGGTTGCCGTCCGCCAGCAAGGCCCGCCCGGCGCACCAGACATGGCTGACCTGCGATGATTGCGCGGCATATACGAGATGGGAACGGACATCATATACCGGGCTGGTATTGAGCCGTCCGAGATCGACCGCGGTCACATCGGCCCATTTGCCGGCTTCCAGGCTGCCGGTGTCCCGATCGATTCCCAACGCCCGCGCGCCGTTGATCGTCGCCATTTCCAGCACTGTCGCAGCGGGCACGGCGGCGGCGTCTTCCGCTACGAGTTTGCCGAGCAGGGCCGCCGTGCGCATTTCGCCGAACATGTCGAGGTCGTTATTGCTGGCCGCGCCGTCGGCGCCCAGCGCCACGTTCACTCCAGCCTTGAGCAGGTCGGCCACCCGGCAGGCGCCGCTCGCGAGTTTCAGATTGGATTCGGGGCAATGTATGACCGAGGCGCCCGCCGCGGCGAGCATCACGATTTCCTCATCGAGCAATTGCGTGGCGTGCACGCATTGAAAACGCGGACCGATCAGGCCGAGTTCCTCGAGCCGGGCAAGGGGGCGTCGGCCGTTCGCGCGGATCGCCTCGTCGACCTCGGCCGCGGTCTCGTGGACATGGATGTGAATCGGCGCCCCGAGATCCTCCGCATGTCGGACCGCCGCGCGCAACTGATCGTCCGATACGGTATATGGGGCATGGGGGCCGAACGCGATGTGCAGCCGCGGATGTTCGCGGAAGCGCTCGCACAACTCCCGCGCCTTGTCCAGATATTCTTCCGGGCCGGCTGCCCAGATCGAGGGAAAATCCAGAATCGGCCCGCAAAGCTGGGCGCGCATGCCGGCGTCGGTCACGCAATCGGCGACCACGTCGGGGAAAAAATACATGTCGGCGAAGCAGGTCGTCCCGCCGCGAATCATTTCGGCCATGGCCAATTGCGCGCCGGCGCGGACGAACTCGGGACCGATGAGGCGATTCTCAAGCGGCCAGATATGCTCTTCCAGCCATTCCTGCAAGGGCAGATCGTCGGCTACGCCGCGCAACAGGCTCATCGGCGAGTGCCCATGACTGTTGACCAGGCCGGGAACAAGCGCGTGATTCTCAAGATCGAGAACCTCATCCGCCCGCCAGGCGATAACAGCTTCATCCACCGGCGCCAGCCCCGCAATACGCCCCCCGCGCACCGCCAGCGCATGATCGCGCAACACCTCGCCGCGAGGAACCACGGGCACGATCCACTGCGCCCGTATGAGCAGGTCGACTTCTTCAGGCCGTGCCGAATTCAAAGCGGGAACCTCCAACGCGGGCCGCGATTATAACGTATCCGCAACCGTCCCCCGCGCTGGGAATCCGCGGCCGTTTCATGCTAGAATCCGCACCTTTCTCCGGCGCGTTCAGCGGCCGGGAAATCCGCCGATAAATCAATAAGTAATCAAGCTCAAGATACTTCCATCCAATGCCGGAATCCGACCAGCAGGTTTCTCCCGTTGCGCTAGAAACCGAGATGCGAGAGTCCTATCTCGCCTATGCCATGAGCGTGATCGTGGGCCGGGCGCTGCCCGACGTGCGTGACGGCCTGAAACCGGTGCATCGCCGGATTCTGTTCGCCATGCGCGTGCTGTCCAACGATCACGACAAGCCCTACAAGAAATCCGCCCGCGTCGTCGGCGACGTGATCGGCAAGTATCATCCCCATGGCGAGAGCGCGGTCTACGATACCGTCGTCCGCATGGCCCAGGATTTTTCCCTGCGCTATCCCCTTGTCGACGGCCAGGGCAATTTCGGTTCGGTCGACGGCGACCAGGCCGCGGCCATGCGTTACACCGAAATTCGCATGGCGCGCATTTCCCAGGAACTGCTTTCCGATCTCGACAAGGAAACCGTCGATTTTTCGCCGAATTACGACGACACCGAAGAAGTTCCCGATGTACTGCCGACGCGGATTCCGAACCTGCTGATCAACGGCTCCTCGGGCATCGCCGTGGGCATGGCGACGAATATTCCTCCGCACAATCTCGAAGAAGTGATCAATGGCGCGATCGCCTTGCTGGAAGATCCGGAAATCGGCGTCGATGAACTGATGGAGCACATCACCGGGCCTGACTTTCCCACCGCCGCCATCATCAACGGCAGGGCGGGAATCGTGCAGGCCTATCGCTCGGGCCGCGGCATGGTCTATGTCAGGGCCCGCGCCGAGATTCTCAGGGACGAGAACAGCGGCAAGGAAACCATCATCGTCAGCGAGATCCCCTACCAGGTGAACAAGGCCAGGCTGATCGAACGCATCGCCGATCTCGTCAAGGAGAAGAAAATCGAGGGCATCACCGAATTGCGCGACGAATCCGACAAGGACGGCATGCGCATCGTCATCGAGTTGCGCAAGAACGAAATGGGTGAAGTGGTGCTGAACAACCTCTATTCCCATACCCAGATGCAATCGGGATTCGGCATCAACATGGTCGCCCTCATCGACGGCCAGCCCAAGTTGCTCAATCTGAAGGGCATGCTGGAAGCCTTCATCCGGCACCGGCGCGAAGTCGTCTCCCGCCGCACGATCTACCTGTTGCGCAAGGCCAGGGAGCGCGGTCATCTGCTCGAAGGCCTGGCCGTGGCTCTCGGGAATATCGACGCCGTCATCGAGCTCATCAAGACCTCGCCGACGCCGGTGGAAGCGAAGGAGAAACTGCTCGCGCAATCCTGGGTCTCGGCCGAAGTCGTGGAAATGCTCAGCGGAGTCGGCCCCGACGCCTGCCGTCCGGACGGTCTCGACCCCGCCTACGGCCTCAAGGAAGGAAAGGCAGGCAGTGAGTACTTCCTCTCTCCGGAACAGGCCCAGGCGATACTCGACCTGCGCCTGCACCGGCTCACCGGGCTCGAACACGAAAAGCTGGTAAAGGACTACAAGGACCTGCTCGGCAAGATCGCGGAATACATCGGGATTCTCGACGATCCCGGACGCCTGCTCGGAGTCGTGCGCGAGGAACTCGAGCAGGTGCGCAAGGATTACGGCGACTCCCGCCGTACGGAAATCGTCGGCAGTCAGCACGATCTGACAATGGAAGACCTGATCACGCCGGAAGACCGCGTGGTCACGATCTCCCATCTCGGCTATACCAAGACCCAGCCTGTTGCGGACTATAGCGCCCAGCGACGCGGCGGCATGGGCAAGGCCGCCGCCACCGTCAAGGGCGAGGACTTCGTCACGCGGATGCTGATCGCCAATACCCACGATACGCTGCTGTGTTTCAGCAACGCGGGCAAGGTGTACCAACTCAAGGTCTACCAGATTCCGCTCGCGTCCCGCACTTCCCGCGGCAAGCCCATCATCAACATCATTCCGACCCTGGACGAAGGCGAGCGCATCACGGCGATGCTGACGGTCAAGGAGTTCGACGAGGATCATTTCGTCTTCATGGCGACCCGCAGCGGTTTCGTGAAAAAGACCGCCTTGTCCGAGTTCGCGCGGCCGCGAAGCGTCGGACTGCGGGCGATCGAATTGCGCGATGACGACACCCTGATCGGAACCGCGATTACCGACGGCGAGCAGGACATCATGCTCGTGAGCAGCAGCGGCAAGACTTCGCGTTTCAAGGAATCCGCGGTAAGAGTCATGGGCCGGCAGGCAAGAGGCGTTCGCGGCATGCGACTGCAACCCGGCGCCGAAATGATCTCGCTCATCATCGCCGACGATGACAGGCAGATCCTGACCGTAAGTGAAAACGGCTTCGGCAAGAGGACCGACACCTCGCAGTTCCCGGTAAAGGGAAGGGCGACCCAGGGTGTGATCGGCCTGAAAACCAGCGAGCGTAACGGACCGGTCGTCGGCGCCGTACAGGTCACCGAAAAAGACGAGATCATGCTGATCTCCGACAAAGGCACATTGGTGAGAACACGGGTGGAGGAAATTTCCAAGGTCAGCAGGTCCGCCCAGGGCGTGACGCTGATCAATCTCAAGGAAGGAGAAAAACTCGTGGGTCTCGAACAGATCGACGAGTCGGAAGACGTCATCGATGCAAGCGAAGAACCGCCTCCGGCGGACCAGACCCATTGACCGCCAGAATCGCCTACCTGGGACCGCCGGGCACATTCTCCCAGGAAGCGGCCCTGCGCCAGTTCGGCAATGACTGCGAATTGTTCGATTGCCGCGCCATCGATGAAGTTTTCGCGGCGGTGGAATCAGGCAAGGCCGCTTACGGCGTGACGCCGATCGAGAATTCCACCGAAGGCGCCGTGAACAATACCCAGGACTGCCTGATCGACAGTCCCGTGCAGATCGTCGCCGAAGAGGTCGTGCCGATCGAACATCACCTGCTCGCCCGGAGAGGCGAGCCGCGAGCGGCCTTCGACTGTGTCGCCTCGCATCCGCAATCGTTGGCCCAATGCCGCAAGTGGTTGCAGTCGCATATGCCCGATGTGCCGCTGCGCGAATGCGCGAGCAACGGCGAGGCGGCGCGAATGGCGGCGGAAGACCCGGCCGTTGCGGCGATCGCCGGCGACATGGCGCGCAAGATCTACGACTTGCAGGCGCTGGAGAAATCGATCCAGGACCAGGTGGGCAATCGTACGCGTTTCGCCGTCCTCGGCCGGGAGTCGGCCGCGCCGAGCGGGCATGACAAGACCAGCATCCTGGTTTACGCGGAAAACCGTCCGGGTGCGCTGTTCCGGGTACTCGAACCTTTCGAGAATTTGCAGATCAGTCTGAGCCGCCTCGAATCGCGTCCGTCACGAGACGAGAAATGGGAATACATCTTCTTCATGGATTTCGAGGGCCATTGCCGGGATGAAGAAGTCAAGGAATTGTTCCGCCGCTTAAGCGCGTGTACGGACGCGGTTAAAATACTCGGCTCTTATCCGTCCGGCGCCTGAAGTCGCGCCCTTCAACATGAATTCGCTGGCATGAAACCGAGCAGCATCGCCATTGTCGGACTGGGCCTGATCGGGGGATCCCTGGCCAGGGCTCTCAAGCACGCTGACGCCGGTCTGCGGATCGGCGCCGTGGATCTCGACGAAAATGCGGTGCAATCGGCCCTCGGCGAACAGGCGATCGACGCGTCCGGCGGATTAAGCGAAGTCTGTTCCGGTGCGGATATCGTGATTATCGCCGCGCCGCCGCTGGCGGCGCCCGGAATATTGCGCGACCTTCAAGAATGCGCCGCTCCGGATGCCGTGATCACCGACGTGGCCAGCGCCAAGGGGCATCTGACCGAGGCGCTTGCGGCCCTGCCGGCGGGCTTCAGGACCAGAGTGGTGCCCGGCCATCCGCTTGCCGGTTCGGAACAGAGCGGCTTTGCAGCCTCGAAAGCGGACCTGTTCCTCGACCGAAACGTCGTTCTTACGCCGCTTGAGGACACCGACCCCGGGGCAATTGCCGCGGTCCACGATATGTGGCGCATGCTCGGCGCCAACGTGCTCGCCATGAGCGCGGCGCGTCACGACCGCATCCTCGCGTTAACGAGCCATCTGCCGCATCTGATCGCTTTCGCCGTCGCCGATCTGCTGGCGCGGCGGGAAGCCGGCTCCGACGTGAATCGCTATGCCGCCAGCGGTTTCGCCGATTTCACCAGGCTGGCGGCGAGCGACCCCGAGTTGTGGACCGATATTTTCAGCGCCAATTCTTCGGCTGCCCGTGAAGCGCTGGACGCCCTGACGGAAGACTTGAAGCTGATGCGCCAGGCGCTGGCGGAGAATGACCGCGCGGCGCTGGGCAAGGGTCTGCGCCGGGGACGGCTGGCGCGGGAAAATTTCGATCTGGGCTATTTTCGGAGGGGGGGCGACGAATACAAGTCGCATTCGAAGAGCGAATCCGGGTTTCAAACCAGGTCTCACAAAAGCTTCCTGGTGCAGCCGGGAGGCTCGGTCAAGGGCCGCATTCGCGTTCCCGGCGACAAATCGATTTCCCATCGCGCCGTGATGCTCGGTTCGCTGGCCGAAGGCGTGACGAACGTCAGCGGTTTCCTCGAGGGCGAAGACGCGCTCAATACCCTGGCGGCGTTTCGCGAACTCGGCGTCACCATCGCCGGGCCGGAAAACGGCTGCCTGCGGATCTACGGCGTCGGCCTGAGGGGTTTGCAGGCGCCGCGCAAACCCCTGTACATGGGCAACGCGGGCACCGCCATGCGCTTGCTCGCGGGCGTACTCGCCGGACAGGAGTTCGCCAGCGAATTGCATGGCGACGAATCCCTCTCCGCACGACCCATGGATCGCATTATCAAGCCCTTGTCGGCCATGGGTGCGCAAATTGCCGCGGAAGCCGGAGGACGGCCGCCCTTGCGGTTGAACGGCGGCGCCGGTGGATTGCAAGGCATCAACTACGCAATGCCCGTCGCAAGCGCCCAGGTCAAGTCCTGCCTGCTGCTTGCCGGCCTGTACGCGGACGGCGTGACGACGGTACGCGAGCCGGGCCCGTGCCGCGATCACACCGAACGCATGTTGCGCGGTTTCGGAGTACGACTGGAAGCCGGTCCCGTGGAAGGCAGTGTCGGCATCCGGGGAGGACAGGCGCTCACCGCCGCCTCGATCGATATTCCCGGCGATGTTTCCTCGGCGGCTTTCTTCATGGTCGCCGCGGCGATCACGCCCGGCTCGGCGGTGACGCTCGAACATGTCGGCGTCAATCCGACCCGCACCGGCGTCATCGATATTCTGCGGCAAATGGGCGCCGACATCCGCCTGCACAACGAACGGGAATCGGGCGGCGAACCCGTGGCCGATATCGAAGTGCGTTATCGCCCCTTGCAGGGCGTCGACATCGGCGAGGAACAGGTGGCGCTTGCCATCGACGAAATTCCCGCGTTGCTGATCGCCGCCGCCTGCGCCGAAGGCGAAACCAGGGTCAGAGGCGCCAGCGAACTGCGCGTCAAGGAAAGCGACCGCATCGACGCCATGGCGCAGGGGCTGAACGCGCTCGGCATCGAAAACGAGACCTGGCCCGAAGGCATCAGAGTAACAGGCGGCGAACCGGGAGGCGGCGTCATCGACAGTCACGGCGACCATCGAATAGCCATGGCCTTCGCCGTGGCGGGCCTGCGCTGCAGCGAAGCCGTGACGATCCGCAATTGCGCCAACGTCGCCACCTCGTTTCCCGGCTTTGCCGCGCTGGCGCGCAAGGCCGGGCTCGATATCGCCGAGACGGACCTGATTCCGTGAGCGAGGCGCCTGTTATCACTTTCGATGGACCGTCGGCCACGGGCAAAGGGACCATCGCCGGGCGAGTGGCGGCGATGCTGGAATATCATTTGCTCGACAGCGGCGCCCTGTATCGCGTGCTCGCGCTTGCTTCCCAACGGGGCAATATCGATCCGGACAACGGCGCCGGGATCGCGGCGCTCGCGCCGGGATTGCCGGTGGAGTTCAACGCGGGCGGGGGCGTAAGACTGCATGGCGAGGACGTAAGCATCGCCATCCGAACCGCGCTGGTGGACGAGCTGGCAAGCCGCATCGCGGCCCTGCCGGAGGTGCGCAAGGCCTTGCTGCCCTGGCAAAGGGAGTTTCGCCGCCAACCCGGACTTGTCGCCGAAGGACGTGATATGGGCGCCGTCGTTTTCGCCGACGCCGAGGTCAAGTTCTTCCTTACCGCCAGCGCCGAAGTCCGCGCGAAAAGGCGGCATAAGCAGTTGATTGATAAGGGTCTCGGTGCTAGACTGCCCGACCTTTTGCGGGACCTGAGGTCGCGGGACCGGCGCGACGAGCAGCGGAGCATTTCACCGCTGCGGCCGGCGACCGGCGCGATCGAGATCGATACCTCACAATTGAGCATAGATCAGGTTGTCGATCAGGCCATGCAATCGATAGCCGCCCGGCGCGGCGGCTGATATTGAAAATCAACCAGGTCAAAGATTGGTACGTTTCATGACTGAGAGTTTCAAGGAACTTTTCGAAGAAAGTTTGCACAATATCGATATGACGCCGGGGGCTATTGTCACCGGCACCATTGTCGATATCGACACCGATTGGGTTACCGTCAATGCCGGACTGAAGTCCGAAGGCGTGATCCCGCGCAGCCAGTTTCTCGATGAAGACGGCGCGTTCAGCTTGTCCGTGGGCGACGAAGTCAAGGTCGCTCTCGAAACCGTCGAGGACGGTTTCGGCGAAACCCGGCTTTCCCGGGAAAAGGCCAAGCGGGCCGAATCCTGGCTGATGCTGGAAGCGGCTTACGAG
>CAZUSL010000103.1:0-9904 GCA_964622925.1 uncultured Pseudohongiella sp.
GTCAACTACAAGGCCAATATCTGGGCGCTGCAAAGCCTTGGCGTCGACCGCATCATCGCGCCCGGAGGAAGGTCTTCGCTGATGCCGCCGACGGTATTGGTCGCGATGATGCGGTCGACGGCAAGGCTTTGCAGCGCCCAGATATTGGCCTTGTAGTTGACCTTGTGGGCGGGAACGCGGTCGCCCGCCGCGTGGCGCGGCAGAAATGCGATCCTGACTTTCTTCAACCGGCAGATATCGACCTGCACCGGGCCTCCGTAAGGCGTCCGGATCGCCTCGATGGTTTCCATTTCCAACGCGCGCACTTCCCCGCGCAACGAGCCCAGACCCGATCCCCCGATTACCGCCAGCATTTTTACTCCCTGCCTGATTTCAGGAATTGGCGCGCCCGGCAGGACTTGAACCTGCAACCCTCGGCTTAGAAGGCCGATGCTCTATCCGGTTGAGCTACGGGCGCGTAGTCTTGCGAATTGTACATGCCGTCCCTGGCGCGAGATAGTTGAAAGAAATGGGGTGACCGATGGGGCTCGAACCCACGACAACCGGAGTCACAGTCCGGGGCTCTACCAACTGAGCTACGGTCACCACGAAGAAGGAACGGGACTTGGTCGGGGTAGAGAGATTTGAACTCCCGACATCTTGCTCCCAAAGCAAGCGCGCTACCAGACTGCGCTATACCCCGATAAGATATGTTATCGGACCTGCCGTCGAAGGCGGGAATGATACTTGCCGACCCTGTTCCAGTCAATCGGCGGCGGCCGGAAACGAAGGGTGAAATCGAGCATGAGCGATACGCAGAAAAGCAAAAAATCGAATCGCATGGATAACGAGGCATACCTTGCGGAACTCTTCCGCCTGCAAACGGAACTGGTGAAATTGCAGGCGTGGATCAAGCATGAAGGCCTGAAAGTCATCGTCATTTTCGAAGGCCGCGACGCCGCCGGCAAGGGCGGCGTGATCAAGCGCATTACCGAGTATCTCAATCCGCGGATATGCCGGGTCGTGGCCCTGCCCGCCCCCAGCGAACGCGAAACTTCGCAATGGTATTTCCAGCGCTATGCGGCCCACCTGCCGGCGGCCGGGGAGATGGTGCTGATGGACCGGAGCTGGTACAACCGCGCCGGCGTAGAGCGCGTAATGGGATTCTGCAGCGAAGCCGAGTATCGCGAATTCCTGGAAGAATGTCCGCGCTTCGAACGCATGCTCGTGCGCGCCGGCATCGTCCTCGTCAAGTACTGGTTCTCGATCTCCGAAGAAGAGCAGGAGCGGCGTTTCCTCTCCCGCGTCCGCAATCCCCACAAACGCTGGAAGCTCTCCCCGATGGATCTCGAAGCGCGGGCCCGCTGGGTCGATTATTCCAGGGCCAAGGACGAAATGTTCGCCCATTGCGACATCGCCGAGGCGCCATGGCATGTCGTGAACGCGGAAATCAAGGAACACGCGCGGCTCAACTGTATTCGTCATCTGTTGAGCCTGATCCCGTATGAGGACCTGACGCCGGAGTCCGTATCCCTGCCCGAGCGACCCGGGGACGACGACTATGAGCGCCCGCCGGTCTCCAGCCAGAATTTCATCCCGGAGTATTATCCGTGATTGCCCGGTCGTGAACGACGCGCCAGCGCGAGCCTTGCGCGCCGTCTTCGATTACGACATTCATGGCGCTGAGCTGGTCGCGGATGCGGTCCGCTTCCTGCCAGTTCTTCTCCGCCCTCGCCTTTTCTCTCGCCGCGACGAGGGACTCGACTTGCGCCGTGTCGACCTGCCCCGAATCCGCGCCCCGCAGAAAAACTTCCGGATCGGATTGCAGGATGCCGAGAACGCCGCCGAGCTTGACGAGCAGCCGGCCGAGTTGCGCCGCGGAGCGGCCTTCTCCCGCTTTCAGCCGGTTGATCTCGCGGGCCAGGTCGAACAGCACGCGGAATGCCACCGGGGTATTGAAATCGTCGTCCATGGCGGCGTTGAAGGCGCGCTCGAAGCGGCTGTTGACCAGCGCTCTCGCTTGCGCCGTATCCAAACCCTGCAAGGCCGTGTAAAGACGCTTGAGCGCGCTCGCGGCCTGGGCAAGCGCCTGTTCCGAATAGTTCAGCGGGCTGCGGTAATGGCTCGAGATCAGGAACTGACGTACGACTTCGGCATTGTGCCGGGATAGCACGTCCCGCACCGTGAAGAAATTGCCCAGTGACTTGGACATCTTCTCGTCGTCGATCCGCAGCGGCCCGTTATGCATCCATATATTTGCGAAGGGCTCGCCCGTGGCGGCGACAGACTGGGCGATCTCGTTCTCGTGATGGGGAAAGATCAGATCCGAGCCGCCGCCGTGGATATCGAAATGTTCGCCGAGCGTGCGGCAGGACATGGCCGAACATTCGATATGCCAGCCCGGCCGCCCGTAACCCCAGGGCGAATCCCAGCCGACGCCTTCGTCGGGCGATGCTTTCCACAAGGCGAAGTCGCGCGGGTCGCGTTTCAGTTCGCCCGGCTCGACCCGGGCGCCGCTGAGCAGTTCGTCGAGATTCCTGTTCGACAGCCGCCCGTACTCGGGGAAGCGCAACACGGAAAAATAGACATCGCCATTGTCGGTCCGATAGGCATGGCCGCTGTCGACCAGGGTTTCGATCATGGCGATGATCTCGTTCATGTAGACCGTGGCCCGGGGCTCCAGGTCCGGCGGCCGGATGCCGAGGGCTCTTTCGTCTTCGTGCATGGCGGCGATGAAACGCTCGGTCAGGTCGGAGAACAGTTCCCCGTTTTCCTCGGCCCGGGCGAGAATCTTGTCGTCGATGTCGGTGATGTTGCGGACGTAGTTGACGTCGAAGCCGCGCGAGCGCAGGTAGCGCACGATGATGTCGAATGCCACGAGGCAGCGGGCGTGGCCGAGATGGCAATAGTCGTAGGTGGTGATCCCGCAGACGTACATGCGCACCTTGCCCGGTTCGATCGGCGTGAACTCTTCCTTGCGGCCTGTGAAAGTGTTGTAGATCGAAAGCATTGAACTCTTGTTCCCGGACCTGCTCCCGCTTATCGGGCGGCGCCCGCCGTCCAGCTGTCGCGCAGGCTGATGGTGCGATTGAAGACCGCGGCGCTGCCTGCCTGCGCCTTGCGGTCACGAAAAAAATATCCGACGCGCTCGAACTGGAAATGATCGCCGGCCGCATCGGGGAAGGCGCCGGGCTCCAATACACAGCCTTCGAGTTGCTTGAGCGAATCGGGATTGATGCCGTCGAACACTTCCTCCACGCTTTTCGGCGCGGGATTCTCACTCAAAAACAGTCGGTCGTACAGCTTGACGGTGATTTCTTTCCCTTCAGACGCTGAAACCCAGTGAATCACGCCTTTCACCTTACGGCCTTCGGGGCGTTTTCCCAGTGTGTCGAAATCGACGCTGCAGCGAAGTTCCGCGATTCCGCCCTCCGCATCCCGGACCAGCTCATCGCAGCGAATGACATAGGCGCCGCGCAGGCGCACTTCTCCGCCGGGGACGAGCCGTTTGAAACCGGCCGGCGGATCTTCGCTGAAGTCTTCCCGTTCGATATGGATCTCGCGCGTCAGGGGAACCTCGCGGCTGCCGGCTTCCTCGCACTTGGGGTGACGCGGCATTTGCAGCCGGTCGACCCGCTCCGCGTCGAAATTGCTCAGCACGACTTTCAGCGGGCGCAATACGCACATGGCGCGGGGCGCGTTCCGGTCCAGATCCTCGCGGATTGCGTGCTCGAGCATGCCGATATCGACCAGGCTTTCGCTGCGGGCGACGCCCGCCGCCTCGCAGAAATTGCGGATCGAAGCGGGCGTATAACCCCGCCGCCGCATTCCGGAAAGGGTCGGCATGCGCGGGTCGTCCCAGCCGTCGACCTTGCCCTCATCCACCATCGCCCGCAGGAAGCGTTTGCCCATCATGGTGTAGCTGATCCGCAACGGGGCGAACTCGGTCTGCTCCGGCAATACGTAGGCGACTTCCGAATCGCGCAGGTCGCTGGCCGCGCGCAGGGACTCGATGTCGAGGTTGTGCAGAATCCAGTCGTAAAGCGGGCGATGATCCTCGAACTCCAGCGTGCATAACGAATGGGTGATGTTCTCGATGGCGTCGGAAATGCAATGGGTGTAGTCGTAAGTCGGATAGATGCACCATTGCGAGCCAGTCTGATGATGCTCGGCATGGCGGATGCGATACAGGATCGGATCGCGCATGTTGATGTTGGGCGAGGCCATGTCGATCCTGGCGCGCAAGGACAATTCACCGTCCCTGAACTCTCCGGCGCGCATGCGCGCGAATAGATTGAGGCTTTCTTCCGGTTCGCGTTCGCGCCATGGGCTGTTCCGTCCCGGCTCGGTGAGCGTGCCGCGATGTTCCCGGGCCTCTTCCGGGCTCAGCGCGCAGACATAGGCCTGGCCCTTGCGGATCAGTTGCCGGGCAAACTCGTACAACTGTTCGAAATAGGACGAGGAATAACGCACTTCGCCGTGCCAGCCGAAGCCCAGCCAGCGGATGTTTTCCTGGATCGCTTCGACGAATTCCTGGCTTTCCTTGAGCGGATTGGTGTCGTCGAAACGCAGATTGCAATGTCCGCCGTATTCTTCGGCGAGCGTGAAATTCAGGCAGATGGACTTGGCGTGGCCGATGTGCAGATAGCCGTTCGGCTCCGGCGGAAAGCGCGTATGCACGCGGCCGCCGTGTTTGCCGGAAGCCAGATCCCGGGCAATCATCTGGCGGATGAAACCGGACGGTTCGGCAGCGCCGGGGGCCGTTGCGGGATTGTTTTCCGAGTCGTTCATAGCATTCCAGCGAGATTCTGCGACTGCGCTTCGCTTCGCGCAGAATGACGGAGGAAGCCAAAAGTGGCTATTATAGCGACCTTCCCGCTTCTTCCACAGCAAGGACCACTCCGTGATAGCACTGCAAACCAACTTCGGAACCATTCGCATCGAGCTCGACTTCGACAAGGCGCCCGTGTCGGCGCGTAACTTCCAGGACTATGTCGAACAGGGCTTCTACGACGGCACACTGTTTCACCGGGTGATCGACGATTTCATGATCCAGGGCGGCGGTTTCACTTCAGGCCTCAGCGGCAAGCACGGCAGCGCCCCGATCCGCAACGAAGCCGATAACGGCCTGAAAAACCTGAGCGGCACGCTCGCCATGGCCCGCACCTCGGATCCGCATTCGGCGACCTCGCAGTTCTTCATCAACGTCGCCGACAACGGTTTTCTCGACCATCGCAGCCAGACTCCCGACGGCTGGGGCTATGCGGTATTCGGCAAGGTCGTCGACGGCATGGACGTGGTCAACCGGATCAAGGGCTGCGCGACGACGGCCATGGCGGGTCATCGCGACGTGCCCGTCGAAGAAGTCGTCATCGAGTCGGCCAAGGTCGAATCCGGAGCAGACTGAATGGCGGCGCCAGCCGTACCCGACTCGCCGGTCATCCTCATTTCCGACCTGCATTTGCAGGAATCGCGGCCCGACATCACGCGCGCGTTCGTCGATTTCGTCGCGGCCGTGCCCGCCGCCTGCCGGCGGTTTTTCATTCTCGGCGACCTTTTCGAACTATGGATCGGCGACGACGCGGAATCGCCGCTGGCGGACGAGGTCGCCGCCTCGCTGCAAGCGCTTGCCTCGCGCGGCGTGAAAATCTGTCTCATGCACGGCAATCGCGATTTCCTGATCGGCGACGATTATGCCGCGCATTGCGGCGGCGAACTCGTCTCCGAACCGTTCGAACTCGAAGTCGATGGCGCGGACTGGCTCCTGCTGCACGGAGACGCGCTTTGCATCGACGACACCGGCTACATGGAATTCCGCCGCATGGTGAGAAATCCGGCCTGGCAGCGCGAATTCCTCGCGCGGCCGCTGGCCGAACGCCAGGCATGGGCCGACCGGGCCCGGGAACAGAGCCAGGCAGCCACTGCGGGCAAACCGGCCGAAATCATGGACGTCAATCACGGCGCCGTGCTCGATCTGATCCGCGACAGCGGCCGCCATCGCATCCTGCACGGACATACCCACCGTCCGGCGGTGCACGAACTGCCCGAAGCCGGACCGAATCCGGACGAACCGGCCCTGCGGGTCGTCCTCGGCGACTGGGACCGCCAGGGCTGGTACGCCGCCATCGACGGCGCGCGGTTCACATTGCGGAATTTCTCCCTCGAAAGCGGGGAATCGAGCTAGTACTGGAAAGTTTCGACCGTCTTGCGCCGGACAGGTGCGATGTAGCGGTCGAGATGGGCTTCGGCCAGTTGCAACAGTTCTTCTTCAATCTGGATCGATAGTTCGAGCAGATCCCGGTCGGCGTATTCCGGCAGCAGGCGTACGCCGAAACTGTCGAGATCGTCGATTTCTTCCACACCCTTCTTGAGCAGGTTGTGCAGCCAGCACCAGGGCGACTGTTGCGGATTGCAGGGTATGCGCAGGCGGCGCAGTCCGGCTCGCAGGCGATCCGGGACGCTGATGCTGAACCGGGTTTCGAGAATCTGGACATTCAGGCGTTCGATACGCGCGAGCACGGCTTTCTTCGCGCTGCTGTCGTAGCCGTTCCAGTGGATCACTTCCTCGGCGTAACGCTTGCAGCCCCGGCATACGCGGTCCCCCAGGGAAGTGGTGGAGCAGATACCTATACAGGGCGTTTTGACGTCTTTCATCGCCGGCGCAAAGGACTGGACACGGACATTGTACCGCATAGCCGCAAGACAAGCCGGGGTCTGTTCACTTAAAATGGGAGGTTATTCGGAGGAATTCAGTTTGTTGCAAGAGTATCGAGAACATGTCGCAGAACGGGCCGAACTCGGCATCGTTCCCCTTCCCCTTTCCGCGCAGCAAGTCGCCGAACTCGTGGAGTTGCTCAAGGATCCGCCTGCCGGAGAAGAGGAACTTCTGCTCGACCTGATTTCCAACCGGGTTCCTCCCGGCGTTGACGAGGCCGCTTACGTGAAGGCAGGTTTTCTGTCCGCGATCGCCCGCGGCGAGGCGGAATCGCCCCTGATCGATCGCGCGAAGGCGGTGGAACTGCTCGGCACCATGCTTGGCGGATATAACGTTTCGACCCTCGTGGAACTGCTCGACGATGCCGAAATGGCCGCGGCCGCCGCGGACGAATTGAGCCACATCCTGCTGATTTTCGACGCCTTTCACGATATCGAGGAACGCGCCAACAAGGGCAACGAACACGCCCGGCGCGTCCTGCAAAGCTGGGCCGACGCCGAATGGTTCACCTCGCGTCCGCCATTGCCGGAAAAGCTCACCATGACCGTGTTCAAGGTGCCCGGCGAAACCAATACCGACGATCTTTCTCCGGCCCAGGACGCCTGGTCGCGCCCCGATATTCCGCTGCACGCCCTGGCGATGTACAAGAATCCCCGCGAGGGCGTCACGAACGCGGTGGAACAGATCAACGAACTGGAAAAGAGCGGCCATCCGGTCGTGCTCGTGGGCGACGTCATGGGCACCGGTTCGTCGCGTAAATCCGCCACCAATTCGGTGCTCTGGCACATCGGCGACGATATTCCGCACGTTCCCAACAAGCGCTCGGGGGGCGTCTGCATCGGCGGCAAGATGGCGCCGATCTTCTTCAATACCATGGAAGACGCCGGCGCCCTGCCTATCGAATGTGAAGTCGACAAGCTAGACACCGGCGATGTCATCGACATCGACCCCTATGCGGGAACGATTCGCGACCACGCCAGCGGCGAACTGCTGAGCGAATTCGAACTGAAAACCGAGGTCCTGCTCGACGAAGTCCAGGCCGGTGGCAGGATTCCGCTGATCATCGGCCGCGGATTAACCGGCCGCGCGCGCGCCGCGCTCGAACTGCCGCCGGGCGACGCCTTTCGCTCGCCCGTAACCGGCCAGGAATCGGACAAGGGATATACCCTCGCCCAGAAGATGGTCGGCCGGGCCTGCGGCGTCGAAGGCGTGCGCCCGGGCAGCTATTGCGAGCCGCACATGACCACCGTCGGCAGCCAGGACACCACCGGCCCGATGACCCGTGACGAATTGAAGGATCTGGCCTGTCTCGGCTTCTCCGCCGACCTGGTGATGCAATCCTTCTGCCATACGGCGGCCTATCCCAAACCGGTGGATATCGAGACCCAGCACTCGCTGCCGAGCTTTTTCCAGACCCGGGGCGGCGTTTCCCTCCGTCCCGGCGACGGCATCATCCATAGCTGGATGAATCGCATGTTGCTGCCGGATACCGTCGGCACCGGCGGCGACTCGCATACCCGTTTTCCCATCGGCATTTCCTTCCCGGCCGGCTCGGGGCTCGTCGCCTTCGCCGCCGCCACCGGCGTCATGCCGCTCGACATGCCGGAATCGGTGCTCGTCCGCTTCAAGGGCGAAATGCAGCCGGGCATCACCTTGCGCGACCTCGTCAACGCGATTCCCTACGCGGCGATTCAATCCGGCGACCTGACCATCGCCAAGAAAGGCAAGAAGAACATCTTCTCCGGCCGGGTGCTTGAGATCGAAGGCCTGCCCAAATTGAAAGTCGAGCAGGCTTTCGAGATATCCGACGCCTCCGCGGAGCGCTCGGCAGGCGGCTGCACGATCCTGCTCGACGAGGAGCCGATCGTCGAATATCTCAAGTCGAACGTCACCTTGCTGCGCTGGATGATCGACAATCACTATGGCGACGCGCGCACGCTCGAACGGCGTACGCGGCAGATGGAGGAATGGCTGGAGAATCCGGTCTTGCTGCAGCCCGACCCGGACGCCGAATACCACAAGGTGCTCGAGATCGATCTCAACGAGATCACCGAACCCCTGCTTGCCTGCCCGAATGACCCCGACGACATCAAGCCGCTGTCGGCGGTGGCGGGAACGAAGATCGACGAGGTCTTCATCGGTTCCTGCATGACCAATATCGGCCATTTCCGCGCCGCCGGCGAAGTACTGCAGCGGGTGGAGCCGCCCTTGCCGACCCGCCTCTGGATCGCGCCGCCGACCCGGATGGACGAACACCAGTTGATCAGCGAAGGCGTGTACAGCATTTTCGGCGTTTCCGGCGCGCGCACCGAACTGCCGGGCTGCTCGCTGTGCATGGGCAACCAGGCCCGGGTGGCGCCGAATTCGACGGTCGTCTCGACTTCGACCCGGAACTTCCCGAACCGGCTCGGACAAGGCGCCAACGTGTTCCTCGCTTCCTCGGAACTGTCGGCGGTCAGCGCGGCGCTCGGCAGGATTCCGACCATGGACGAATACATGGAGCACATGAAGCCGATCGACACCATGGCGGACAATATCTACCGCTATCTCAACTTCAACGAGATCGAATCCTTCATGGAAGCCGCCGAACGGGCCAAGTCGATCCCGCTGACCAATATCGCCGAAGTCGCTTAGACGCTTTTCTGCACGATTTCGCTAACGTCCCTGGAGACGCCTTCGCGGTCGCCGATGCGGCGCAGTTGTTCGCGCATCATCTGCTGGCGCTCGGCGTCGAACTTGCGCCAGCGCGTCAGCGGGGTGATCAGCCGCGCGGCGATCTGGGGATTGATCGCATCGAGTTGCATGGCCTGTTCGCCGAGGAATTCGTAGCCCGCGCCGGAAGCGTCGTGGAAATTGACGTGGTTCTGGCCGCAGAAGGCGCCGATCACCGCG
Organism: uncultured Pseudohongiella sp.; assembly: GCA_964622925.1. Lineage (GTDB taxonomy): Bacteria > Pseudomonadota > Gammaproteobacteria > Pseudomonadales > Pseudohongiellaceae > UBA9145. The sequence continues at coordinate 9,587 of CAZUSL010000103.1, forward strand.
CGCACCTTGTTCGGATTGCGGATCTCGAAATCGGGATGACGCAACAGCTCCCGCACCCGCGCGAGGGCGCCCGGATGGGGACGGGTCGCCTGCAGGCTGAACCATTGGTCGACTACCAGCGGCTCCTCGCGCCATCGCTCGTGGAATTCGGCCAGCGCCGCCTGGTAAACACCCTCGCCCGCACGGCTGTGAGTCAGAATCTGCAAGGCGGCGAACTGGTCAGTCATGTTGCCGGCCTGCTCAAATTGGCGCCGGCAGTGATCGAGCCATTCCGCCTCGCCGGTTCGGACGAGGGCTGACAGGGCCAGATTGCGCAAT
>CAZUSL010000104.1:0-4324 GCA_964622925.1 uncultured Pseudohongiella sp.
GTCGTACATGGTCTTTTTCAGATACGCCAATGAGGTCTGGCCTGTGCGCGCCGCCATTGCGGCCTCCCGTACGGAAGCCGTTGCCCGCACAGATAAACACCGGGAGCGCCGATGCGCTTGCCGAGGCAGGCAGGGCAAGCATCCGGCGCGGCCTCGAATTCCTGGAATCCGCCATCGACGAAAACGGCGCCTGGCATTGTGTCCGGTTCAATACGGCCGATCCGGAAATACCGCGGCATTACGAAAAACCCGCATTCATTTCGGCCTATTGCACGCTTGCCCTGGAATGTTGCGAAGAAAAGCGCGCCAGGGCCTTCCATGCCCGCAGCCTCGAATACATCGTCGAGACCATGGAGTATCCCGGACTTTGGCGCTATTACCGCCATATCCCCCAGGATCTCGACAGCACCTCGGTTTGTTCGCTGCTCGCCGGTTCTCATCCCTGGATTCTGCTGGGGCGGAACATTCCGCAGGTATTGGCCAATCGAGATGAGGAAGGCCGCTTCCTGACCTGGCTGCCAGGCGAAGACGAACCCGAAGTCGTAGCAAGATTCCGCATCGAAGCCGATCCCGTGGTCAACGCTAATGTCATCGCCTGGCTCGGTGGCTCTCCTGAAACCCGGCCTGAAACCAGGGGCGCGCAAAAATGGCTGGAAACGCTGATCACGGAAGATCGGTTGCATGGCGCTTCCAAGTGGTACCCCGACACGATCGTGATCTGTTACTCGATCGTCCGCGCAATGGTTCGCGCCGCACCCGTCTTCGAGTACCTGCGCCCGGCGCTCGCCGAACGCATCCTCGATTTGCGGGACGGGAACGATGGATTCGGCAACGTGCTTCAAACCGCCCAGGCGGTGTCCACGCTTGCGCAAATCGGCAGCCTTGACCGCATCGATGCAAAAGCATGCTTTGAAGAGTTGCTGAGCTGGCAAAGCGAGGACGGCAGTTGGCCGGAATTGCTCGCATTCGGCGACCAGACGCTGAAATGGGGCGTGTTCGGCCAGATCGGCCATGCCTCCGAGTCGATGACGACCGCGTTCTGCATCGAGGCCCTTGAGCGCCTGATCAAGGCGGACTTGGTCTGACGCCTCAACCTGATACGTTCAAGCCCGCGCTTCGCGGTGCTAATATAGGAAGAGGAGCAAAAACAGCCGGGAAGTTGTCATGCCACAAGATAGCGTTTCAACTGGTGGTTTCAGCCCAGACAAAAAGGATTTCGGGAAGCTGATCGAACCATCGATCCTCAATGCGCTGCCGCATTATCTGCCGCTATGCGTTTTTCCGCTGATTCTTGCCGCTGCGGCATTCGGCGGCTGGTGGCTGTTGCCGCCATTCCTCTTTTTCATGACCTCGGGCGGCGCAATCGACCGGGCGATCGGGCTCGACGGCCGCAACATGGATCCGGCCAAGACTCCGGAACGCCGCCTGCTCTGGCATAACCTGCCCGCCTGGGCCTGGGCGTTTCTCTGGCCCCCTACCCTCATTTTCGGCATGTGGCAGATTCTCGTCGCAAACCCATTCGCGATCTGGGAAGACATATTGCTGGCAATCATGCTGACGATGGAAGCGCAGGCGGTCTTCATCGTCGGCCACGAAATGATCCACCGGCGCACTACCTGGGAGCGGCGGCTAGGCGAATTCCTGCTCGCTTCGGCTTCCTACCCTCAATACTCAACCGAACATGTCTATATCCACCACGCCCAGGTCGGTACGCCGCACGACGTGGGATCGGCGCCCAAGGGGGAGAGTTTCTGGAGCTACTTTCCCAAGGAAATCGTCAGCAACCTCACCAATTCCTGGAAAGTGGCCGGCGAGCGGCTGGCGCGCCGGCGACTGCCTGTCTGGCACTTGAGCAATCCGTTCTGGCGCTACGGCGCCTACCTCGCGTTCTGGTACGGGCTGGTATTCTGGATGGGCGGCATCTGGGCCGTGCTGGTCTTCGTCTTCCTCGGCTATGGCTGCGTCTTTTCGATGAAGATCAGCAACTACCTGCAACACTATGGACTGCGCCGGGTGCGCCTGGCGAACGGCCGATGGGAAAAGGTGATGCCGCGCCATTCCTGGAGCGCCGACTGGAAGTTCAGCAACTGGCTGTTCTTCAACATGCAGCGCCACGCGGACCATCACGCGATAGCAAGCCGGCAATATCCGCTGTTGCAGAATTACGACCCCGAGGAATCGCCGCATCTGCCCGGAACTTATGGCGACATGATGAATCTCGTGCTGCGGCCGAAGCGCTGGTTCGCGAAAATGGATCCCATCGTCGACCAATGGCGCAGGCATTATTATCCCGAGATCGAAGACTGGAGCGCCTACGACAGCCCGGTCGCGGCGGCGCGGCCCGAGGCTTTCGACGCCATCGTCGAAATTTTCGACGCCGACCCGCGGCTCGCCGGATGGATCGAACGCAATCCGGAACTGCTCGACAACCTGAACGAACGCGAATTTACCGACCTCGACCTGCCGAAGGGATTCGGACCCGATCCGGAGTCCGAATCGATCGCGCGGCGCGGACTGACCCGGCTGTATTGGACCCGCGAAATGGACGTCCGGGAAATGAAGAGCCAGATCGCCGAGATTCCCGCGGCCGACGCGAAGGATACCGCCGAGGTCGTACGCAACTGGACGAACGACAAGGCCTTCCAGGTCGGCATGCATATCGTGCGCGGCAACCTCTCGCCGGACGAGGCGAAAGTCGCCTTGTCGAATCTCGCCGATGTTGCGATCACGACTGTGCTGGCCGCCGTAGTCGCGGATTTCGCCGACCGGCGCGGGCCGCTGCGCGAGAGCGGTCTGGCGGCGATTCTTCTCGGTGATCTTGCGACCCGGGAAGTCTTTCCCGAAGCGCCGCTCGAATTGTTGCTCGTACATGACGGACTGACCCCGGCAAACAGCGAAAATCTGTGCAAGCGCTTTCGCGAAACCCTTGCCGGTCTGACCCGGGACAGCCTGATATTTTCCCCACCGGAGAACGCAAACGCGATTCTCGCTCTGCCGCTCGGCGAATTGGCCGAATACGAGCAAAGCTCCGGGTCCGAAGAATTACCCGACCTGACCCGGGCGCGATGCGTCTACGAGGCCGGTGATTTGGCTATCGGCAGCCGGAGCAATGAAATCCTCGAAGAATTGCGGAAAAACGGACCGCCGCCCGAACAATCGCTCGAGACAGCCGAAGCCAGACCGGAAGAATAATGAAAAACGCAGGTTCCGGGAGCGGTATCCTGAGGAGAACCACCCCTGCCGACCAGGGTCCGGTCGAGTTTCCCGCGCTCGCCCCGCACCTGCGCTTTCACGTCATCGGCGAACAGCAGACGCTGCTCGTTTCCGAGACTTTCAATACCTTGCTCCACGGCGGCTTGTATTGCGATCTGCTGCCCCTGCTCGACGGCCGGCGCGCACAAGGCGAGATTGTCGCCGCGCTTGAAGACCGCCATGCCGCCGCCGAAATTCTTGCGGCGCTGGTTTCGCTTTCCGCCAGGGGCTACGTGCTTTCCGGCGAGCACGGCATAGACCGGGAACGGGCGGCTTACTGGTCGTCGCTCGGCGCTTCGCCGCGCTGGGTCGAGCAGAGGCTGGCGGAATCCCGTATCGAGGTCGTCGATGACGACGGCGGCCTGACGCGGCGACTCGAGGAAAGCGGCGCCCGCACGGGAAGCGAAGATCCCGAACTGACTGTCATCGTCTGCGGCGATTATCTCGAAGAACGCTACTCGGAAGTGAATCGCCGCCAACTCGAAAGCGGCAAGCCGTGGATGCTCGTGCGTCCACGAGGCATGCAGCCGCTGTTCGGCCCCGTCTTTCACGCGGACAGGGAGGGTCCCTGCTGGGCCTGCCTGGGTTATCGCCTGCGCGCCCACCAGGAAGTTCACAACTTCCTGCGCAATCTCGGCGGCGAGGAAGCCGCCTTCAAGCCCTTCGCCGAAGAACCCGCCGTTGTCGACGCGCTATACGGGTTGATCGCCGCCGAGATCCTCAAATGGATCGTGCTCGGCGATGCGGCGCCGATTCACGAGCATGCGCTGACGATCAATACCGGCCGTTTCGAAAGTTCGCGGCACCGGGTATTGCGCCGGCCGCAATGTCCGGCCTGCGGCGACGAAACGCTGTATCGCCCGGACCGGCCGCCGGTTCCGCTGAAACTCGAAGCAAGCCCCAAGGCCGTCAGCAACAGTGGCGGCTCGCGCACCGTTGCGCCCGAAGTTACGCTGGCGAAATACCGCCACCTGGTGAGCCCGGTCAGCGGCGTCGTCACCTGGCTTGAGCGAACGACCGACGAAACCGATTCCTGGCTGCATGTCTATTGGGCCGGAAGCAATCTCGGCAT
>CAZUSL010000105.1:0-4992 GCA_964622925.1 uncultured Pseudohongiella sp.
CTGAAACTCGGCAACGGGCGTAGCAACAATTTCCCCATCCTGTCGCGGCAGGCTGACGACCCGCTCGATCATGCCGCTGAAATCGTGAACTTCAGACTGCGGCGGTTCCGGTTCGGCATTCCATTCACGCATTTCCCGGGATTCGAATTCCGAGACTCTGGCCCGGCAACGGCCGCACATCTCGACATGGGCGGAAACAATGACGCTCTCCCCGGTCGACAATTCGCGCCGCGCAAAACTTTCCAGCATGTCGTCCGCGGGATGATGCGCAATCGATTCGTTCATTCCTCTGCTCCCGCCAGATACCTGAGCTTGTCCAGGCCGAGCCGCAAGCGGGACTTCAGGGTGCCGAGAGGGATGCCCAGGCGCCTGGCTGCTTCCTCGTGGGTGAAATCGAGTACGTAAACCTGGTTGATTACCGCCTGCTGCGCGGCGGGCAACCGCTCCAGCAATTGCTCGATGCGGGACATCAAGGCGCTTTGTTCGGCGGAATCGTCCAACTCCGGCGTGACTTCGATTGCCTCGCCGGCCGGCCAGATGTCGTCGGCGCTGACGCAGACTGGCTGGCGCTTGGCCTTGCGCAGCAGATCGAAACAGCGATTCCGCGTCATGGTGAAAATCCAGTTATCGGCGCTGCCCCTGTCGAGATCGAACAAAGAGGCTTTCCGCCAGACGGTGATCATCGTTTCCTGCACGAGATCCCTGGACAATTGCTCATTCCGGGTGAGTTTCATTCCTGTCTGAAATATCCGCGTGGAATAGCGTTCGAACAGTTGGGCGAAAGCCGCGATATCGCCGGAATGACTGACCGCGCCAAGCAACTCCTCATTGCTCACCGATTCCCAGCGGTTGGACGATGGCGCCATGTCCCTGTTCCCGGACTTGCCGGACTCGACGGCGGCCTCGTTGCCTCTGCGCGCGCTTCGCGGAAAAACGCGCACGGGCGCAGGCAACAGCCCCGGCAAATTTGTCTTCAATAACAGTTCCATGATACCGGAATTACGTAGATTCGATGGCTGCGGATCATTTCCTGTTTCACCGCTGCAATTGATCCACACCGATACGGGCGGTCGTATTCTCAGGCGAACATCATTGCAAAGCCGTTAAATGCCGCCAAGTCAACGTACAGAAAGCAAGAGTTCTCCGAGGTCGCCCGAATGACCGCAGCGGATTCAAAACCTGTGCGTATCGCCATAGTCGGCGCGGGCGTAGCCGGCCTGACGGCGGCCCGGCTGTTGCGGCGCAAGTTCGACATCAGCGTATTCGAGGCAAACGATTACGCCGGGGGGCATTCGCATACCGTCACGGCCGAAATCGAAGGCCGGCGATTCCGGGTGGATACCGGCTTCATCGTCTGCAACGACCGCAACTACCCTTTGTTCATGGACCTGTTACGGGAATTGCGAGTCGGACTGGTTCCCGCCGAAATGAGTTTCAGCGTCTCGAATCCGGCCCTCGGCCTGGAATACAACGGCCACAATCTCAACACGCTTTTCGTTCAGCGAGGCAATCTGTGGCGTCCATCGTTCCATCGGATGCTGCTCGATATCCTGCGCTTCAATCGTGCGGCACGGCGGCACACCGGTGATGGGACCGTAGAAGAATTCGTCCGCCGGCAAAAGTTCGGCCGCCTGTTTGCCGACAATTACCTCCTCCCAATGGTGGCGGCAATCTGGTCCTGCGAACCGAACCGGGCCGAAGTGTTTCCCATGAACATGCTGGCCCGATTCTTCGCCAATCACGGCCTGCTGAACCTGTTCAACCGGCCGCGCTGGTTCACCATCGCCGGCGGCTCGCGCAACTATGTGCGGGCGCTCACCGCGGATTTCGCGGATCGCATTCGCCTGTCCACGCCGGTGCGAGGCGTCAGCCGGAGGCCGGCGGGCGTCAGGCTGCGATTCGACGAGGGCAGCGAAGAGTTCGACCAGGTCGTGCTGGCCTGCCATAGCGACGAGGCGCTGACCTTGCTTGAATCGCCGACGCAGGCGGAATCCGAGATCCTCGGGGCGATTCCCTATCGGCCCAATTCGGTGCTGCTGCATCATGACGCCAGCCTGATGCCGCGGCAAAGACGGGCCTGGGCAAGCTGGAACTTCCTCGCCGGCGATGCGGCAAGCGGGCGGCTGCCGGTCGTTACCTATTGCATGAACATATTGCAGCGGTTGCAGTCCCCGCGGCCATTGCTCGTTTCGCTGAACGCCGAAAATCTCGTCGATCCGGATAGTGTGCTGGCTGAATTCAGTTACAGCCATCCGCAATACTCCGGGCAAAGTCTGCGCGCCCAGGCCCGCCGCGGCGAGATCTGCGGCGTCGGCGGCATTCACTATTGCGGAGCATGGTGCTACGACGGTTTCCACGAAGACGCCGTGCGCAGCGCGCTCGACGTCTGCCGACGGCTGGAGTGCGCCGCATGAATCGCATCGAACTGCCGGCAAACGAATCGGCGCTGTTTCAGGGAACCGTGCGCCACCGGCGCTTCCAGCCCGTGCGTCACCAGTTCCGTTACTCCCTGTTCATGTGGCTCCTGAGACTCGATGAACTCCCTGTATTGTTCGAGCGTTTCTGGCAACTTGGCCCCAATCCCTGGCGTTGGGCGCGGTTCAGGCGCGAAGACTATCTCGATCAGCCGGAACGCCGATTGCAGGATGTCGTGATCGACAAGCTGGCAAGCAAGCTCGAAGTCGATCGTGAGGAAGTTGCGGGCGAGGTGTGGCTGCTCGGCCAATTGCGCTATCTCGGTTGTTACTTCAGCCCGCTCAATCTGTATTTCGTCAAGCGGGACGGCATATTTCGCCATGTCCTGGCCGAAGTCAGCAATACGCCCTGGAACGAGCGGCATTGTTATGCGCTCGACCTGCGCAGTCTGCACCCCCAGGGCAAGGAATTCCATGTCTCGCCGTTCAATCCCATGGGACAGGAATACCATTGGCGCATACTCCCGCCGGAAGGCAATCGGCTCGCCGTGCATCTACAAGTAGCGGACCAGGCCGGCGCGCGAATCATGGACGCCGGCTTGCATCTGCGCCGCGTCGCGCTTGAGCGGCACAGCCTCAATCGCATGCTGATGCGCAAACCTTCCCAGACCGCCGCCTTGCTTGCGGCCATCTATTGGCAGGCGCTGCGTCTCTGTTTCAAGCGCAGTCCCTTCTACCCGCACCCTGGCCGGTCCGGCGACTTCGGAAGCCAACGGTCATGAACCGGAAATCCCTGCTCCCTGTCGGCGCCGCGCGAACCCAGGCAAGCATATCCCGCCACCAGGTATTGCTGCGGGAAACGCTGCTGCGCGTGCTGCGCCACGCCCGGGAAGGCCGTTTCGTATTACGCGAACAGGGCATCATCGTCGCCGCCATCGGCGCGCAAGGCCATGAATTGCACGCGGAAGTAGACGTGCTCGACACGCGGCTTTACGCCAGAGTGCTGCTCGGCGGCGACACCGCCGCGGCCGAGGCATACATGGACGGCTGGTGGGCCAGTCCCAATCTTGCCGCCGTGATCCGTTTCTTCGCGCGCAATCTCGAAATGACCGACGACTGGGGCAGGCGCTTCGGCTGGCTGTTCAAGCCGGCCAGCCTGTTGCGGCTCGGCGTTCGGCGCAACAGCCACAAACAGGCGCGGCGCAATATCCGCCGTCATTACGACCTTGAAGTCGATTTCTATCGCGGCTTCCTAGACCGGCGCATGCAATACTCCGGCGCGATCTTCTCAAGGCCCGGAGAAGCCCTGGCGGAGGCGCAATTGCACAAGCTGAACCGCATCTGCGAACTGCTCGAATTACGGCCGGACGATCACCTGCTCGAAGTAGGCTGTGGCTGGGGCGGGCTGGCGATGCACGCCGCCAGACATTGGGGCAGCAAGGTGACGGCGGTGACCAATTCGTTCGCGCAATTCGAGTTCGTGCACGAGCGTATTCTCAGGGAAGGCCTGGAAAACCGTATCGAGGTCGTCAACCGGGATTACAGGCAACTCGAGGGAAGCTATGACAAGCTCGTTTCGGTGGAAATGATCGAAGCCGTCGGCCGCAACTATCTCACAACCTATTTCCGCAAGTTGAACGAACTGCTGAAACCCGGCGGCCGGCTGATGCTGCAGGCGATCACCATCGCCGACCAGCGCTACGCGGAATACAGCAGGAGCGAGGATTTCATCCGCAAGCACGTCTTTCCCGGCGGATTCCTGCCGTCGCTGAGCGTGATCTGCGAATTGATGGGACGCAAGACCGACCTGGTCATGCGCGACCTGCTCGACATCGGCCTCGACTACGCCGACACGTTGGCGCGCTGGCGCGAATCCTTTCTGGAAAATCTGGAAGCCTTGCGCGAGAACGGCTATCCCGCCGAATTCCTGCGGCTCTGGGACTACTATTTCGCCTATTGCGAAGGCGGCTTTCGCGAACGCCGCATCAGCGCCGTGCAATTGCTTGCAAGCAAGGCGCCCCATTGACGTTTACACGTCCCTTACTCTTTCGTTAAAGTCATATGATTGTTTCGTGATTGTTTTCTTCTGGCGCATCAGGAGTGCAAACCATGAAAGTACTTCAGTTGGCTATTTTGTTTTTCCCTGCATGGCTGGCGGTCCAGGTCGCCGCGCAACAGCCCACCGACTACCAGGCGCCGCGCACCGAATGGGGCCAGCCGGACTTGCAGGGAGTCTGGAATTTCAATTCCGAGACTCCCATGCAGCGTCCCGAAAGCATTGGCACGCGCGAATTTCTCACCGAAGAAGAGATTCTTGCGGCTCGCGTCCGGCGGGTAAACGATAAGCGAAGTACGCGTGTTTTCGCCGATGCTGGCGCGCTCATACCAGAAGTTGTTGTAGCCGCCGGTGCTCGAAGCCCCTGCCGGCGGCGCTTGCGGGTCGACGACCAACTCGGCCTCGGCGGCATCGGCTTCCGCCCGGAATTCCGCCCGTCGGACGCGAGCCGCAAGAATCTCTTCTTCGGTGAGAAATTCGCGCGTGCCAATGCTTTCGGGACGCTGCATGGGAGTCTCGGAA
>CAZUSL010000106.1:0-16444 GCA_964622925.1 uncultured Pseudohongiella sp.
GATGAAGCAGGCCGGCTTCCCGCCGCTGGTGATCTATCTCTCGTTCGTCGGCACTCCGGAAGGAGTGATTACGGCCACCCGTCCGGACGGAGGCTACTGGGCGCAGCGCGTAAGAGATCGCGGCGGAGACGGATGGCTGCGTATCGGCGACGAGACCTATGCGATGACCGCCACCGAGATTCTCGGCGACGAGCGCATATCCATGCTTGAGCAATGGGGCGCCAAGGCGGGCAGGTCGGTGGACGAGCCGGTCTACGCGGGAGCGGAGTTGCTGCGCGAATGGGAAGTGTTCTTCTGGACGCCGGCATCCGCGGCCGAGTGAAGCATCCGTTCGTTATCTGATCAGGAAGGTCGATCCAGGTTTTCGATGCGCGCCTGCAGCCGGTCCAGGCGCAGGCGCAATTCGTCGACCCGTGCGACGAACAGTCCCATTTCCTCCGGCGTGGGCATGACGCCCGCCTCGTATTGCACGAAATTCTCCAGATTGCGCTTGATGTTGCCACCGGCATCGCGGGCCAGATCGCGGACGTCGGTGACGGCGCTGCTGAGTCCTCCGGTAAGTATGTCGCCCAATATGGGCCCGAGGTAATCCTCCCAGCGGACGTCGATTTCATCGAGCGCGCGTTGCAGGTCGAGCAGGAGTTCGGCATCGCCTTCGACGCGTATTTCGCGGTCGGCCAATGGCCGACCACTGTCGGTAAGCAATCTGAACAATTGCGGCGCCGTACCGCGAACGGTAACGTCAGCCGGTTCGCCCAGCGCTTCCGAATCGAGCGTACTCAAACGAATGCCGCCCGCATCGAACAGCAAGTTGAGCCCGGTATGCGGGGTTCGCACCTCGACCCGCTTGCCTTGGAAGCGGGAGAGATTGCCGGCGACATGGGCATCCCCGGCGATCAGCCCGTTGACCAGTTTCTCGACGGGGAACAGCAGCGCCGAACCGGCCAGGGAAAGAGACATGGGCGAGTCAGGCCGCCGCGCCCGCCGGCTTCAGGCCGACATGCACGGCGCAGACGCCGTCCATCACATTGTGATAGCGGCATTGCTCGAATCCCGCGGTCTCGAGCATGCCGAGCAGCGTTTCCTGGTCGGGATGCACGCGAATCGACTCGACCAGGTAGCGGTAACTGTCGGCGTCGCCGGTGACGAGCCTGCCGGCCGCGGGCCAGAGCGCCGACCAGGCGTCATAGGCGCGGCTGAGCAGCGGATTGCCGACCCTCGAAAACTCCAGGATGAGCGCCCGCCCGCCGGGCTTGAGTACCCGCTGCATCGATGCGAGCGCCCTGGGCTGGTCGGTGATGTTGCGCAGGCCGTAGGCGATGCAGACGCAATCGAAACTGTCGTCGGCGAAAGGCAGTTCCTCGCCGTTGAGCCGGACGATATCGATGTTGCCGGCCAGGCCGCGGTCGATGATGCGGTCTCTGGCGATCCGCAACATGTCCTCGTTGATATCGGCGAGTACGACGCGGCCGTCGGCGCCGACGAGGGGCGAGAAACGCATGGCCATGTCGCCGGTGCCGCCGGCGAGATCGAGTACCGCGTGACCGGTGCGGACGGCGCTCAATTCCAGCGTAAATCGCTTGATCAGGCGATGGCTGCCAAGCGACATGAGGTCGTTCATCAGGTCGTAACGGCGGGCGACCGATCGGAAGACTTCGTTCACCCGTGTCTGCCGTTCTGTGTACGGCACTTTCCGATAGCCGAAGTTTGCGGTCTTGCCGTGTTCGCTCATTCGGGCGGCCTGAATTTCAGCACCTGTACGCCTGAATCCCTGGGGTCGCGGCTGGCGCGGGCCTCGCGCAGGCGGTCGAGATATTCGCGCCAGAGTTCGTCCTTGCGCGAGCATAACTCATGCAGGTACTCCCAGCTATAAATGCCGCTGTCGTGGCCGTCGTCGAAAGTCAGCTTGACGGCGTAGTTGCCGACGGGTTCGACTCCGGTCAGCCGCACCTTGCGCTTGCCGGTCTGCAGCACTTCCTGGCCGCGGCCGTGGCCCCGCACTTCGGCAGAAGGCGAATGTACGCGCAGGAATTCCGCCTCGAGCCGGCAGGTCTCGCCGCCGGCATAGTCGAGTTCCAGCACGGACGAACCGGAATGCAACTTGATTCCTGCGGGAACCGGCCAGGACATCACAGAGCTTCCATTACAGGATGTAGCGGGCGAGATCTTCGTCCTGGGCCAGGTCCGCCAGTTGCTTTTCGACATAAGCGCTGTCGATGACGAGTTCGCCGTCGGCGCCGATCGCAATGTCCGGGGCGCCGAAGGAAACTTCCTCCAGCAGCCGCTCCATGACGGTGTGCAGCCGCCGCGCGCCGATGTTTTCGGTACGCTCGTTAACCCGCCAGGCGATTTCGGCGATCGTGCGGATGCCGTCTTCGGCGAATTTGAGAAGCAGGCCGTCGGTGCCGAGCAGAGCCTGGTATTGCTCGGTCAGCGATGCGTCCGGCTCGACCAGGATGCGTTCGAAATCTTCCACCGAAAGCGCGCCGAGTTCCACCCGGATCGGCAGCCGTCCCTGCAACTCGGGGATCAGGTCGGAAGGCTTGGAAAAATGGAACGCGCCCGAGGCGATGAAAAGAATGTGGTCGGTTCGCACCATGCCGTACTTGGTTTTCACCGTGGAGCCTTCGATCAACGGCAGCAGGTCGCGTTGCACGCCTTCGCGGGAAACGCTGGCGCCGGTAAGTTCGTGCTGGCTCGTCACCTTGTCGATTTCATCGAGAAAAACAATGCCCATCTGTTCGGTGACTTCCACCGCCCGGCCGCGGATGTCCTCTTCGTCGATCAGTTTCGCCTGTTCTTCCTCGGTTACCGCTCTCAAGGCGGCGCTGACCGGCATCCGCCGCAACTTCTTGCGGTTGCTGTTCATGCTGGAAAACATGGTCTTCAACTGGCTCGTCATGTCTTCGAGTCCCGGCGGCGCCATGATTTCTATGCCGGCGGGCTGTTCCGCGAGTTGCAACTCGATTTCCCGGTCGTCGAGTTCGCCTTCGCGCAATTTCTTGCGGTACATCTGCCGTGCGCTGGAATCGCGCGCTTCGCCTTCCTGCTCCCTGGCGCGCGGCAGCAACACGTCGAGAATGCGTTCTTCGGCCCGGTCCATCGCCAGGTTCCGGACCTTGTCGGTTTCGGCTTCACGCAACATCTTGATCGCCTCGTCGACCAGATCGCGGATGATCGACTCGACGTCGCGGCCGACATAGCCGACTTCGGTGAACTTGGTCGCCTCGACCTTGATGAAAGGCGCTCGGGCGAGCCTGGCGAGACGCCGGGCGATCTCGGTCTTGCCGACGCCGGTGGGGCCGATCATCAATATGTTCTTCGGCGTGATTTCGCCACGCATTTCCTCGTCGAGGCGCAGCCGGCGCCAGCGATTGCGCAAGGCGATGGCGACCGCGCGCTTGGCGTCGTTCTGACCGACGATGTGCTTGTCCAGTTCGGACGTGATCTCTCTGGGGGTCATCATGGACATGAATATGCGGCTCCTGCCGGGCAGGTCGGTCGTTTAGTCGGACAGTTGCAGCTCTTCGATGCACAGGCTGTCGTTGGTGTAGACGCAGATATCCGCGGCGATGCCGAGACTTCGCTCGACGATTTCGCGGGCGGAAAGATCGGTATTGCGATATAGCGCCCTTGCCGCCGCCAGCGCGTAATTGCCGCCGGAGCCGATCGCAAGGATCGAATCTTCCGGTTCGATCACGTCGCCGTTGCCCGTTATCAGCAGCGAGGATTCGCGGTCCGCGACGAGCAACAGGGCTTCAAGCCGGCGCAGCGCCCGCTCGGTGCGCCACATTTTCGCCAGTTCCACCGAAGCGCGCAGCAACTTGCCTTGATGTTGCTCAAGCTGGGCTTCAAAACGCTCGAACAGGGTGAAAGCGTCGGCGGTGCCGCCGGCGAATCCCGCCAGCACCGAGTTCTTGTACAAGGTGCGCACCTTGCGCGCATTGCCCTTGAGTACGGTGTCGGCCAGGCTTACCTGCCCGTCGCTGCCGATTACGACGCTGTCCCCGCGGCGCACCGAAACGACTGTTGTGCCTCTATATTGATCCAAGACTTTCTCCAGCGCCCGTCAGGTCGCCAATGCCGGTCCAGCTACCCAAGGTTGGGGTGGCGGCGGAAAAATCAATATTCCCGCCGTGCGTCAAGGCGTCGAAAGCCGGGCCGTCGGAATATTGTTCAGGCGGAAAACCAGCTCGGCTTCTTCTAGCCTGTCCCGCGAGTCGTAAGGCCCTGACTGCAACAGGAACATCGGGCCGTCTTGCCCGGACCGCTGTCTCATTTCGACTTCGAGACCCAGGCTCCGCTGCCGCTGAAGTTCCGAAAGCGCCAGTTCCTGCTGACTGAATGCGCCCGATTGCAATACCGTGCCCGGTTGATTCCGCGCTTCTGCCGGTGCAGGCGCGGCCAGAACGGTTTCGGCCTGCGGTTGCGGCGCAACCGGGACAGGCGGCACGGGTTCCGGAGCCGCTACCCGATCGGGCACTGGGGTTTCCAGCCCGTCGACGATCGTTTCCGCGATCTGTTCGAGAGCTTCCGTGGCATTCTCAAGCTGGATCTGGGGATCGGTGGTCAACAGTTCCGCCAATTGCTCGATGTCGGCGGATCCTGGCTCGGCCGGCTCGTCGGCGGGGGAATTGACCTGAACTTCGTTTTCCCGCAATCGGTCGTAAAACTCGAATTCAAGCGTATCGCCGGTGTTGTCGGCGCTGCCGGGCAAGTCTCCCGCCGTATCCGGTTCCGCCGGCGAAAGCACGAGATAGCCCAGCAAGGCGGCGGACGCCGCCACCGCCAGCAACAGAATTCCGGTCGGAAACGCTTGTGATTTGGTTCGTGCCATCTTTCCGTCCGCTTTGACCGCGGATTACAGGAGTGTTTTCGATGATTCGCATTTTATAGTGTCGGCAAATTACGCGAAACTCCAAGCATGCTGGCGACGAGATCCTGTTCACAGCAAATCGATGGGGTCCACATCGATATGCCAGCGTAAATCCCCCGGAGCGGACAACTCGTCGAGTCGCGTCACGAGACTGCCGAGCACCGTATGCAGGGCGGGCCTGTTGCCGCAGCGCAGCAGCAGATGCATGCGATAACGGGATTGGCGTTTCTCCATCGGCGCCGGCAAGGGTCCGGTGAAATGGACCTGCCGTTCACGGCCGAAGGCTTCGATGCCTCGCCGGGCCCGGCGCAGAAACGAAAGCGCCGCCTCCCGGTCGGCGGCTTCGGCGCGAATCAGGCACAGGTGGGAAAAGGGCGGCATGCCGGCGGCGCGCCGTTCATCGAGGATGTGCCGGGCGAATTCGGGCCAGGTCGAATTGACGATTTTCTCCAGCGTCCGGTGATCGCCATGCCGGGTCTGAACCAGCACTTCACCCGGCCGGCCGCTGTCGCGTCCGGCGCGCCCGGCTACCTGGACGATAACCTGCGCCATCTGTTCCTGGCCGCGGAAATCCGGCGAGAACAGTCCGCCGTCGGCGTTCACGATCACCGCCAGCGTGATGCCGGGGAAATGATGGCCCTTGGCCAGCATCTGCGTGCCGATGAGAATCGCCGGCTTGCCCTCGTCGACTTCCGCGAGCAGTTTCCGGAACTTGCCCTTGCCGCGAGTGGAATCGCGGTCGATGCGCAATACCGGCGTCGCCGGGAATTCTCTTTGCAGGAAGGCTTCGAGTTGCTGGGTGCCGAATCCGGAAGTGGACAACTCGTTCTGCCGGCAGACCGGGCAAAGGTTCGGAACCGGCTGCGTAGAGTCGCAATGATGACAGCGCTGGCTGGGGGGCCGGGCATGGACCGTCATGTACGCGCTGCAGTTTTCGCATTGCGCCATCCAGCCGCAAAGCAGGCAGTGCAGAATCGGGGCGAAACCGCGCCGATTGATGAATACCAGCGTCTGGTTGCCGGCTTCGAGATGCTGCGCGATTTTCGTCAGGGCGAGTTCCGAGAGCCCGCCGGGAATATGCTCGTTTGCTATATCGAGAGTGCGCAGGCGCGCCGGAGCCGAACCTCCCGCGCGATGCGGCAATTCGAGCCGCAGGAAGCGTCCCGCCTCGGCGTTTTGAAAACTTTCGAGGCTTGGCGTGGCGGAACCGAGCACTATGCCGATGTTTTCCTTGCGCGCGCGCATGACGGCCAGGTCCCTTGCCGAATAGCGGAATCCTTCCTGCTGCTTGAACGAAGCGTCGTGTTCCTCGTCGACCACGATCAGGCCCGGTCTCGCCATGGGCGTGAATATCGCCGAGCGCGTGCCGATCAGGATCGCGGCGCTGCCGTCATGCGCCTGGCGCCAGGCTTGCAGGCGCTCGTTGTCGTTCAGGCCGGAATGGAAGACCGCCAGCGGCAGGGCGAAGCGCCGCCGAAAGCGGTCTATCGTCTGCGGCGTCAGGCCGATTTCGGGCACGAGCACCAGGCATTGACGGCCCGCGGCGAGTTCGTCTTCCATCAGCCGCATATAGACTTCGGTTTTCCCCGAGCCCGTTACGCCATTGACGAGCGCGCTGCGAAACCCGCCTCCGGCGGCGCGGAACTTCGCGATGGCGGCGGTTTGTTCCTCGTTCAGTTCGGGCCGGTCGCGACTGCCGGGCTGCAACGGAGCAAACGGAGGAGAGGCCGGAGCGGCCTGCGTTCGCTCGCGCACCAGGTCCTTGTCGAGCAATTGCCGCAGCAATGCGGGACCGAAACCGGCGTCGATCAGGTCGGCGCGGGTTATGCGCTTGCGTTCGACGATGAATTCGAGCAACTGCCGCTGGCGGCGGGCTCGGCCGGACAAGGATTCCGGCCCGGCTGTGGCCGACCAGAACGTGACTTCCTCATAGAGCGGCTTGCCCTGTCGCAGGAGTGCGGGCACCGCTGTGGCCAGCACTTCGCCGATCGGATGATGATAGTAATCCGCGCTCCAGCGCAGCAGTTCCAACAATTCAGGATTGAACAGGGGCCGGGAATCGATCAGGGCGATTGCCGGTTTGAGTTGGTCGCGGCCGACCCGGCTCCGGTCGGCTGTCTCGAGCACGAAGCCGACCAGCTTGCGCCGGCCGAATGGTACTCTTGTTCGACACCCCGGGATGCGACAGCCGGGGCGGAATCCAGTAAGATTTGCATCCGCGGGCGGCAGGTAGTCGAAGGACTGCCGCAAGGGGAGCGGCACGGCTACACGGAGGACGGATTCGCCGTGGTTCGATTCCTCTTGGTCTGGCATGCATGAAACCAATCGTCAGTGTCGCGGAATGGTAAGTTCAAAAGCTCGCGCGGACAACAAAATGAGCGGGAAAGATTCCATACCGAACGAATTGATCGAAATTCGGCGCCGGATCGACGAAATCGATCAGGGCATCATCGAACTTCTGCATGAGCGCTTCAAGGTGACCCATGAAGTCGGCCTGCTCAAGGCCAGTCATGAAATGAGCTCGCAGGATGTCCGGCGCGAGGAACAGAAGCTCGAAGCCCTGGGCGCCTTGAGCGAATCGCACAAGCTGGAGCCTACGCTGGTGCGGGAACTGTTCCGGCGCATCATGGAAGAGGTCGTGCGCAATCACGAACGGATCAAGGCGGAATCCTGACGTCCGACTCCGGCAGGAACTGACGGTACCAGCGTCGCATGCGGTACACCGGCCCGTCATTCGCGGCAAGTGCGGGTTCTTCCCGGTAAATCTTGTTTTCCCAGATCCCGATATCGCGCCGCCATTGGGAAATCCAGTTCCCGATAACATAGGAAACGAGCAGGCGCGGGATCTTTCGATCGGCGAACCAGCGAAAATCGACCTGCTGTTCGAGTGGCCGCACCGGAAGATGGGACTGGATCATTTCGATCTCACCGATTTTGGGAATTCTGAAACGGAAGTAGTTCATGCCGGCGGGGCCGTAGAACATGACTTGCGCGCTTCCGGCGGCGCCTTTGATCGGTTTGCCTAAAATCTCCAGTTGCGTGGCGTTCAGGAAATACGAAACCCATTTTCGTTCCGGGTCGAGTTTCCAGCTCGCGCTGTGATTGATCCTGACGCCCGGAATCGGAATCTGCGTCCAGGGTATCCGCATCCGGCCGTGGATCGGCTGGAAATGGGCGTAGTCGGCGCCGTTCTCGGCGAATTCGACGATATGCATATGAACGCGGCCGGCATCGTAACTCCCGCGATGGACGAATTGTCCGGAATCCACCTCGGCGATTCGCGCGGCGGGATAGGGCGGATCTGCGCCGGCGTCCTGGTTGGCCTCTTCGTCCCGGAAATAAACGAGGACCTGGCCGTGGACTTCATCTGCCGGATGGGATCCCGCTGCCGATGAGATTTCAATTTCCGATGACGTTTGTCCCCGCCGCAGGATGAACTCTCTGCCGAAGCATTCCAGTTCCCGAACTTCGCCGCGGCCGATGGCGGCCGAATCGGCGAGCCGGTACCAGCCGCTCGGGTAAGGATGCGGATAAGTCTTCAGGCGCCGCGCTTCGGTTCCGCCTGAACATCGTTCGCGATCGCGACTATTCGGTAGTCCCGGCGCCATGCCGGCGGCCTCAGGCGTCTTCCGGCTTGCGGGCATGGACCAGGAAGCAGGGCGTGAAGATGCCGAGTTGTCCTGCTTCCACCAGCGCGTCCGCCGCCATGTTCAGCAATTTCGCGGTTTCACTCGTGCCCCGCGGCGCGATGCGGAGCAATTCGAGGAGTTTCGTGAGATTGGCGGTGAAAAACCTTCCGGCGGGAATCCGCGCCAGAGAAGAGAGCGAGAAATCCCGGCCTTCCAGTGACATGTACCAGGGCGTTTCCGGATCCGAAGTGAGCGCGTGGTCCGCGGCGTACAATATCTCGAATCCCGCCCGGCTGATGCAGTCGACCTGTTCCTTCGCTGTGAACAGGTTGGGTGTTGCATTTCCGTACTCGAATCGCTTGCGGCAGTCCTGGTGCCTGGCATCGGCGTCGTCATACAGATCGGTCAGCACCCAGTCGAAAATCACGAACTTGCCGCCCGGTCTCAACGTGCGGAAAACTTCCCGAAACGCCTGGAGCCTGTCCGGGGAGTGGCAGATGGCCTCGATCGAATACATCGCGTCGAAATGATCGTCGGCGCAGGGCAATTCGAGGAAATTCGCATGCAGGAATTCGCAGCGCTCTTCAAGACCTGCCTTTTCCACAAGAGTGCTTCCGCGACGAATCTGATGATCGCTGATATTGATTCCTGTGATCGAGGCGCCGCTCATCCGGGCGATGTTCATCATCGGACCGCCGATGCCGCAGCCGACATCACCCGCGACCATGCCGGCTTCAAGATTCAGCAATCTGACGATTTCTTCCTGTTGCCGGCGCTGGGCGGCAGCCAGATTTTCGCCGCGAGTGCGTGGAGCGAAATGAAAAGACGTTCCCCAGCCGAATTCGTAAAAGCGCGTGACGGCTTCGTAGAAACGGCGCACTATCCTGGGTTGGGTACTTACCTTGTCCTGTTGCGTTTGCTCCGAATACCCCGATTGCATTTCGCGGAATTCCTCAAGCGCAACACCGATTTTTCTTTCGTCTGCCGCTATTTCGGCTTGTTCTTGATCCATTTCGATTATTCCAATGCGAGACTTCTGACCTTGTTGGAACTCAACTTTGCGTGAATTTTACTGCAAAGACAATGTCGGCTTCTTTTCCTCCTTGCTTACGGGCGCGGGTCTGATAGAATGCTCGCCCCGCGGGGTGGCGGCATATGTCGCCGACGCGGGTTTTCCCGTTAGAGACCTGGTTCCATGAAACCTGAAATCCATCCGGAATACGCACAGATAAAGGCGACCTGCAGTTGCGGCAACGTGATCGAGACCCGATCCACGCTGTGCAAGGACATCCTCATAGAAGTCTGTTCGCAATGCCACCCGTTCTATACCGGCAAGCAGAAGATTCTCGATTCCCGCGGCAGGGTGGACCGGTTCAAGCGGCGATTCGGCGACCGCCGGGTCTGAAGATTCAGAAAATCGTTTCGGTGCTGAGCGGCTGCTGTTCGTCGTCGGGCGTTTCCGATCCGATCGCCTGATCGGCGCCGATTTCCGGCGCGTTTTCCGCCAGGAAATACTCGAATACCGCATTCGGATCGCCGGGCATGGCCGGGGCTCCGCTGTCGCGGTCGACCAGGCGGTCGACGATTCCGTCCGGACGGGCCAACGTGACCTCCTCTTCGCCTTCCAGCGCCTGCTTCATGTAGTCGATCCAGATCGGCACCGCGACCGTAGCCCCCTGTTCTCTTTCGCCGAGGGGCTCCGGCTGGTCGAAGCCGACGAATACCGTGGTCGCCATGTTGCGGTTGAAACCCGAGAACCACAATTCCTGCGGGCCGTTGGTCGTGCCGGTCTTGCCCATTAGGTCCGACCGGCCGATCTCGCGTTGCACGCGGGCGCCGCTGCCGTCCTCGATCACCGACCGCAACATCGAGCCGAGAATGAACGCGACGCGCTCGTCGATGACGCGCGTGGGTTCGGCTTCCGGTAACGAGGATCCGATTTCGGTCGCGCAGTCCTCACAGGCCGGCGACGCTCCCGCGCGGTAAACGATCCCGTCGGCAATGTTCGAAATCTGCCGCACCAGCCAGGGATTCACTTCGAAACCGCCGTTGGCGATTGAGGCGTAGCCTGCGACGATTTCGAGTGGCGCGGTGTCCTGGCTGCCGAGCGCCACGGTGAGATCGTTGGCGGGAAAGTTCGGCGTCGGAAATCCGAATCTGCCGATGTAGGGCAGGACGGTGGCCGAGCCGAGCTGGTCGTACAGGCGCACCGCGGGAACGTTGCGGGACTCCCGCAAGGCATGACGCAAGGTAATCGGACCGAGAAAATTGTTTTCGTAATTGCTGGGCCGGTAGTCGCCGCGGGTGATGGGCGCGTCGTTGATCGTGCTCGAAGGCGAGTAGCCGTTGGCCAGCGCCGCGGCGTACAGGAAGGGTTTGAAATTCGAACCGGGCGGCCGCGGAGTGGTCACGCGATTCACCTGGCTGAGGCGAAAATCGTAACCGCCGACGAGAGCCAGTATGGACCCGTCGTCAGGCGAAACCGACACCAGCGCGCCCTGAATGTCCGGCACCTGTCCAAGTTGCCATTCCCCTTCCGACTCCCGCACCCGGACGAGGTCGCCGACCGCTACGACGTCGCCGGCGGCCTGGGGCGGCGGCCAGGCTTCATTGCGGTCGCGGAACCGGTAGGCCCAGCGGATGCCTTCCCAGGGCACGCTGACGATCTCCCCCGATTGCATCAGGGCCGTGAAAGAACGGGATTGCACAGCGGTGACTACGGCGGGGCGCTGGTTGCCGTAGGTCGGAACGCCTTCGAGTTCCTGCAGCCATTGCCGCTCGGGCTCCAGCGGGTCAGGCGGATAATTGGCGGCCGGTCCCCGATAACCGTGACGCTTGTCGTAATAGTTTTCCAGCCCGTTGATGAGAGCCGTGTTGGCCATCGTCTGCCTGTCGCCGTCGATGCTGGTGATGACCTCGAAACCCTGGGTGTAGGCGTCTTCGCCGTAACGTTCGAACAACTCCTGGCGCACCATTTCCGCGACATAGGGCGCCGGTGTCTCGATGTCGCGGCTGCGCCTGTTGGCGGTAACCGGCATGGCGTTGGCGATGGCGAATTCCTGGCCGCTGATCATGTCTTCCCTGAGCATGTTGGCGAGCCGGGTCTCGCGGCGGCTCAGAGCGCGCTCCGGATCCGCCAGCGGGTTGCACGCCGAGGGGCAGGGCAGCAGGGAAATCATCATGGCCGATTCGGCCAGGGTCAATTCGCTGACTTCCTTGCCATAGTACACCGAAGCCGCGGCGCCGATGCCGTCGGCGCCCGAGCCGAAATAGATCGTGTTCAGATACAGCGTGAGGATTTCCTCCCTGGTCAATTCCCGTTGAATCTGCAGCGCAAACGGAATCTCCTTGAACTTGCGTATGTAGACGTTGTCGCTGTCGAAGGAAAGGTTGTTCGCCAGTTGCATCGTGATGGTGCTGCCGCCGCCGAGCCGGTTGCCGGTTACGAAGCCGTAGAAGCCGCGCAGCAGGCTCTGGATATCGACGCCGGGATGGGAATAGAAGCGAACGTCCTCGGTGGCTATCAGCGCATCGATCAGCACCGCGGGCAGGTCCTCGTAATCCACCGGGTCGCGGCGGTTGCCGATTTCGTCGATCAGGCGCAGGTCGGAAGTGTAGATGCGCAAGGGGGTTTCCAGTTGCACATCGCGATAGGTTTCCGCGGAAGGGAGCAAGGGCGCCAGATACAGGTAGGCCGCGGCCGCGACCATGCAGGCGCCCGCCAGGCAGGCGAGCGAAAACAGGCCACCCCACTTCACATACGGTTTCAGTCTGGCGTCCACGCGATATCCCGTGCCGCTCCGGCGAATCGGCACAACTACCGAAGATTATACATCCCGAGGGAACGAAAAAATTTTTTTGCGCCGGAAATTGGGCCAAATCGACGAATCGGCACTACACCTTTTCGCGAGAAGCTGATCGAGGATGCGTCGATGATTGCGCGATTACGTGGAATTTTGCCGGGGGCGCCGTTTTGGGGCGGCGGGGGAACGCTTGGGATCGATATCGGGTCTTGCGCAGTGAAACTGCTGCGTTGGCCCCGGAAGCCCGGGAGTCCGCCCGATTATGCGATCAGGCCCCTGCCCGCGGGTGCGGTCGAGGAGCGGAACGTCCGCGATGCGGAAGCGGTGGGCCGCTGCATCGCCGAGGCGGCTGGAACGCTGCGGTCGCCGGGCAGATTCGCCGTGACGGCCGTGCCTTCGTCACTGGTTATGCAGAAAACCCTGGCAATGGAGCCGGAAATGACCGATGCGGAACTGGAAGCGCAGATCACGGTGGAGGCGGACCGCTACATTCCCTGGCCCATCGACGAGGTGCGCATCGATTTTCGCCGTCTCGACGGTCCGGAACATGCCGCGGGATCGATCCTGCTGTCGGTTTGCCGGAAGGAACATGTCGACTCGCGGGAGCGGGCCATCGAGAGTGCGGGGCTGCGCGCCGCAGCCGTGGACGCGGAACACCATGCTGTCGAACGCGCCTGGCGGCTGCTGGCGCCGGCCTCGAATGCGGCGGGACTGACCGCGGTCGCGGACATCGGCGCCGGCGCCATCCGCCTGTACGTGCTGGCGGATGGCCGGTCCGTCTACAACGCGGAAAGGCCGTTCGGCGGTTGTGCGAATTACGGGCGCGAGCCGGAATCCTTCGCGGCCGATGCGGCAGGGCAACTCGGACAGGCGCTGCAATTGTTCCATTCGTCCTCTCGTCATGGACGGGTGGCGAGCCTGTATCTGTGCGGCGCCGCGGCCGCCGCGGAGGGACTTGCCGGGCAGGCGCAACGCATCCTGGCGATTCCGGTGGCGCCGGCAAATCCGCTTCCGGGAGCAAGCGCCGGCCCGGTCGCGAAAGATGTGCCGGCCTTGCTGCTCGCGGCGGGGCTGGCGATCGCGGGTGGCCGCCATGATTGATCTGCTGCCCTGGAGGGAACGCGGGCGGCGCCGGCGCCGGCGGCGATTTCATGGAATTCTGGCGGTCTCGATGTTGCTCGCCCTGGCGCTTCTGATCGTTTTCGAACGAAGCCTCAATGGAAGCATCATGGCCGGTACCGCCGAGAATCGGCGGCTGCGGGCCGAGATCGGCCTGCTCGGCGCGCGCGGCGCCGAAGCCGAACGTCTGCGTCAGGAACAGGAAGACGCCGCATTGCACATGCAGGTGTTGAACAGCCTGCAGCGCAGCCGGCCCCTGCCGGCGCAAGTGCTTACCGAACTTTCCACTCATCTGCCCGCGGCCGCCTGGTATCGCCGCTTGTACCACAGCGGCGGCGAAGTGCGAATCGAAGGACTTGCGGAGTCCCATGCCGCGGTCGCCGAACTGATGCGCGAGCTCTCCGCGTCGCCGAGATTCCTTGAGGCGCAACTTGCCGGCGTGAGCGAAGCCGCGCCGGGGCTGTTCGAATTCAGCCTGGTCTTGCGGCTTGACGAGACGGGGGATTGAAAGCGATGTCGTTACTTGCGGGAATCATTCGCGATCTGCACGAATTCGACTGGCGCGAACTCGCCTCGCCGCAAGGCAGCGGCGGCTGGCCGTCCGCGGTCAGGATCAGTGTCGTATTGCTGCTGACAGCCTCCCTGCTTGCCGGGGGATATCTGTGGCGCTTGCGCGACCTGCAGGAACGCAACGCGCGTCTGGCCCTGGAAGAGGTGGAACTGGCGGCGGAACTCGAAGCATTGCGCACCCGCGTTGCGAGCCTGGACGACTACCGGCAACGGGCGCGGGAGATCGAGGCGCCCTACATGCGGATGCTGCGGCAGTTGCCGTACGAGAGTGAAATTCCGGCCCTGATCGACGAAATCTCCGGGCTCGGCCTGAAATTCGGACTGAATTTCGATTCGATCGAACTGGCCGCGGAACTTGACCGGCCGCATTATGTCGAGCAGCCCATCGATATTCGCGTCAGGGGCGGATATCACGAAATCGGCGCCTTTTTCAGCGGCGTCGCGGCGCTCGGCCGTATCGTCACCATGCACGATTTCTCCCTGCGCGAGTTGTCAGCCGGGGAACTGGAACTCGAATTGCTGGCCCGGACCTATCGCTACCGGCCATTGCCCGAAGCGTCCGCCGGCCCGGAGACGGCGCTGGCCGTCCGACAATCGCCGTTCCGGCTCGAACGGGGGCAAGCGGAGCAATTCAGCTATGCGGCCGGCGTCCGCCCGAATCCGTTCGCACCGCTTGTCTCTCCTGGAGAAACCGGGCCGGAAGCGGCGCGGTCCGGACTGAATCCGCTTGAGAGACACGCATTGCACGAATTGCGCCTGGTAGGTCTGCTCAAGTACGAACAGGGCAACGTCGGCCTGTTGCAGGACCCTTCCGGTGCGGTGCATCGAGTCGAGCGAGGCGATTATCTCGGGCCTGACCAGGGTCGGGTTCAACGAATTACGGATCTTGGCGTGGAGTTGATCGAATGGAAGACGGACGAAACCGGCGCGAACGCGCAACGGGAAACATTGCTGCCATGGGAGGAAGGCCAATGAGCGGTGCGGCGGGAAATTCCGGCCGGTGGTTGTTGCACTTTTGTCTCGCGATTTTGCTGGCTTTTTTGCCCGCTGACTTCGCACGGGCGCAACAGAACGGCGTACCGTCGGAGGAAGTCGCCGGTCTCTCGTTTCAGGATGTTCCCATCCGCTTCGCCTTGCAGATACTGGCGGAAGAACAGGACTTCAATCTGGTGGCCGGAGAGGCTGTTACGGGCAATATCACCTTGCAACTCGATGGCGTGCCCTGGGAACAGGCGCTCGAACTCGTATTGCAGGCCGGCAATCTCGCGTACCGCCTGGAAGGCAATGTCCTGTTTGTGACTACCGCCGAGGAAATGGCCTTGCAGCGGGAACAGGAACTCGAGGCCGAGCGGCAGGCATTGAACCTGACGCCGCTGGTCACGGAATTGCTGCAGGTCAACTATGCCGACGCGGCGACACTGCTCGATCTAGTGCTCGGTTCCGGCGCGGCCGCTGTCCCCGGTGCGACAACCACCGATCCCGACACATCCGCCGCCGACCCCGGCGCCGGAATTGTCCAGGCCGGCAACCGGGGGCTGCTTTCTCCTCGCGGCTCGGCTTCGGTCGATGTCCGCACCAACACTATCATCGTTCAGGATATGGAACGGAATCTGGCCGCGATCCGGGATTTGCTCGCAAGTCTCGATGTCCCGGTGCGGCAGGTGCTGATCGAAGCCCGGATCGTCAACGTTTCCACCGACTACTCTCGCGAATTCGGCGTTCGCTGGGGCGCCGCGGGATCGCCGGCACCGGGAAGCCGGTTCCGCTACGGATTTGCCCGGGGACTTGCGCCGGCGCAAGCGCAGAACGAACTGGCGCTCGATCTGGGCACGGCGTCCAGGACTACCTTCAATATCGGCTATACCGGCAATAGCGAACTGATCGAACTCGAACTGGCCGCAGTCGAAAGCAGCGGCAACGGCGAGATCATCGCAAGGCCGAAAGTCACCACGCAGGACAAGGTCACCGCCGAAATCCGTTCCGGCGTGAGAATCCCCTACCAGTCCCAGGCCGGGGGCGCGGCGGGCGGTTCGGTCACCCAGTTCGAGGACGCCGTCCTGCTGTTGCGGGTAACGCCCAGAATCACGCCGAACGGTCAGATCAACATGCAACTCGAAATCCGGCAGGACTCGATTTCGCCCACCGCTTCCGGCGTGCCGTCGATAAATACCAACGAAGTCATCACCAGCGCCCTGGTCGACGACGGCGAAACCATCGTTCTCGGCGGCGTCTTTCGCGAAGAGGCGACTGCCACCGAATCGAAGACGCCCATACTGGGCGATATTCCCGGGCTGGAGTGGCTGTTCAAGCGAACCGTCGCCGATACCAGGCGCACTGAATTGCTGATCTTCATCACGCCGGGAATCGTCCCCGCCACCCTCTGAATCCAGCTCCGCCCGCATGTCTGCGCGGTGCGCCGGCCGGGGAAATTGTTTACCATTGCGCGC
>CAZUSL010000107.1:0-3123 GCA_964622925.1 uncultured Pseudohongiella sp.
GATTTTCGAAGTCAATCCGGAGCATGCGTTGCTGCGGAAACTGGAACGGGAAGAAGACGAGACGCGATTTGCGGATCTGGTGACGATTCTGTTCGGACAGGCGACGCTGGCCGAAGGCAGGGGACTTGAAGATCCGGCGCAATTCTCCAACCGCCTGAACAAGCTCCTGCTCGAACTGACAGAGTAGTTTATCTACATTCTTTCCAGTGTCTGGATGCCCAATAAATCCAGGCCCTGTTCCAGCGCCTGCTCGGCGAGCAAGGCGAGGGCGAGACGTGAATCCCTGGTTTGCGGCTCGGCCTTGAGGACGGGGCAGGCCTCGTAGAAGCGCATGAAGACGCCGGCAAGTTCGAACAGGTAGTTGCAAAGCAGATTCGGATAACATTCCCTGGCGACCAGGGACACTACCTCGGGCAATTGCAGGATCTTGAGCAGCAATGCCCGCTCTTCCGCATGTTCCAGGCTTGCCAGTTCACCGATGGGAGAGTCCTGCGGCCGTTTTCGCAACAGGCTCTTGATGCGGGTGCAAGCGTAGAGCAGGTAGGGTGCGGTGTTGCCTTCGAAGGACAGCATGGTCGACCAGTCGAATACATAGTCGCTCATGCGGTTCTTGCTTAAGTCCGCGTATTTGACCGAGGCGATGCCGATGTTTTCGGCGATCAGTCGCCGCTCGTCCTCGGCCAGGTCGGGATTTTTCTCGGAAACGAGTGCCAGGGCCCGGGCCACGGCTTCGTCGAGCAGGTCGGCGAGTTTCACCGAATCTCCGGAGCGTGTCTTGTATGGTCTGCCGTCGCTGCCCATGATCGTGCCATAGGCGATATGTTCGAGAGAAATATTCGCGGAGGCCATGTCAGCGGCCTGCGCCACGGCGAATACCTGCCTGAAATGCAGGGATTGCCGCGCATCGACGACATATAGCGAGCGGTCGACCTCGAAATCGAATGAGCGCATCTTGACCGCCGCCAGATCGGTAGTCGAATACAGGTAGCCGCCATCGGACTTTTGCACGATTACCGGCAGCGGTTCTCCGTCCTTGCCCTTGAACTCGGGCAGGAATACGCAACGTGCGCCGTCTGACTCCTGCAGCAATCCCTTTTCTTCCAGTTCGCGGATGATTCCTTCCAGGTCGTCGTTGTAGCGGCTTTCCGCATCGAGGTCGGCCAGGGTCAGGCCGACGCCAAGACGGTCATAGATTTCCTGGCAATGCCGCAGGGATTCGTCGATGAAACTCTGCCAGGCCTCGAGATATTCGGGGTCGCCGCCTTGCAGTTTGACGACGCTCAATCGCGCCCGGTCCGCGAAGGCCGGATCGGAGTCGAACTTGTCCTTGGCCGCCCGGTAAAAGGTTTCCAGGTCTTCCAGTTCGGTTTGCAGCACGGAAGCATCCTTGCTGAGTTCCTGACCGAACTCCCGCATATATGCGATCAGCATGCCGAACTGGGTTCCCCAGTCGCCGACGTGATTCTGCCGGATGACCCGGTGTCCTAGCCGCTCGAGCACCCGGGCCAGACAATCGCCGATGACGGTGCCGCGCAGATGGCCGACATGCATTTCCTTGGCCAGATTCGGCGATGAATGATCGACGACAATCTTCCGCGCCTGGCTATCGGCGGAAACCAGCGATCGCGGATCACGCAGGATCTCGTTGCCGCGCGCCATCAGCGTCTGATCGTTCAACGTGATGTTGATGAATCCAGGGCCGGCGACTTCCGTCGAGGCGACCAGACCGTCTTCGTCCCGTAAACCGGAGATGACCGCCTCGGCCAATTCACGCGGCTTGCGCCCGCAGCGCCCCGCCGCCGCCATGACGCCGTTGGCCTGGTAATCGCCGAATTCGGGCCGCGTCGCCTCGATCACGTTCGGATTGCAGTCCGCAATGCCGGAAGCTTCGCTCAACGCGTCGCCGACAAGTCGGGAAAGTTGTTCCCTGATGTTTTCCATGAATGCTCGTGCCGGCGGTTCTCGCGGAGCGGGGATTGTACTTCTTTACACTGAACAATTCCCTCAACAGGCGGTAGAATTGCCGCTCCTTCCCCGAATGCAGCAAGCAAGATGGGCGAATCGTACAAGGCGCAAATGCTGGTCGTGCCTGAACGCCAGAACGGCCAGCGGCTGGACAATTTCCTTCTGCGCGAACTCAAGGGACTGCCGAGATCCCGGGTTTACCGGCTGATCCGGACCGGCGAAGTGCGAGTCAATCGCGGCCGTTGCAAACCGGACACTCGTCTGTCCCGTGGTGACCAGGTGCGAGTCCCACCTTTTACCGGACGCCGGCCGGCGCACATCGGGACACCCACCGACAAACTCAGGCAAAGGCTTGAGGACAGTGTGCTGTTCGAGAACGAAGCGCTACTGGTCTTGAACAAGCCCTCGGGAATGCCCGTGCATGGCGGCAGCGGCATCGCTCTCGGCCTGATCGAAGCCTTGCGGCAGATTCGTCCGGAATGGATGGAAGCGGAACTCGCACATCGCCTCGACCGGGATACGTCAGGCTGCCTGGTTATAGCCAAGGAGGCGGATTTCCTGCGTCATATGCAAGTTGAACTGCGCACGGGCAAGGTGGAGAAAACCTATCTGGCGCTGGTGCATGGCGCCTGGCCGGAAGAACTCGACACAATCGACCTGCCATTGCGCAAGAACGAGTTAGCCTCCGGCGAGCGTATAGTCCGCGCCAACCCCGACGGCAAACCCGCCCTGACCACTTTCCGAATACGCGAACGCCTGCCGGACGCAACCTTGCTCCAGATCGGTCTCGAAACCGGTCGTACCCACCAGATCCGCGTCCACTGCCAATCCGCCGGCCACCCCATAATCGGCGACGAAAAATACGGCACAAACACCGCCATCCCCCACAAACACCTGGCCCTCCACGCCTGGCAAATCGCATTCCGCCCCACTCCAAATGCCGAATTCTCCCACTTCGAAGCCCCCTGCAACCGCCATTTCACCCAACTCCTCAAGTCCCTTTCGAACAGTCATTAGCCGCCCGGAGATTCTGCGACTACGCTTCGCAAGTCGAAACAAGGTTCCATAGCATTCCATGACTGCATAACTAATTGATTTTGTTGGAAAAATAAATTGTTGACACGCTTCGACATTGCATGATATTGTCTGATTGTAATT
>CAZUSL010000108.1:0-16334 GCA_964622925.1 uncultured Pseudohongiella sp.
GCCGGCCTCGGCGCCGTGGACTGGGTCGTGAGCTTCAGCGAAGACACGCCCGAGGACTTGCTGCGGGATCTGCGACCGGACGTGCTCGTCAAGGGCGGCGACTACACGCTAGACGAAGTGGTCGGCGGCGAACTCGTCAAATCCTGGGGCGGCGAAGTGCAGGTACTGGCCTTCATCGACGATTGTTCAACCTCCGCGATCGTCGAAAAAATGCGCCAGGCGGACGGGAATTCTCCGGCCGATTGAGCCAATTAAGCGTGCTTGGCCTCGACTGCTGCCTGGATGTTTTCGCGAAGATGGTCGGGGTTGATGGTGCCGACGATTATCGACGAGATTCCGGGGGGTTCGAGCAGGAAGCGGAAGTTGTCGGCGACCGAGGGGGTTTTGTTTCGCGTGGCGCCATGTACGGCGTGGCCGC
This sequence comes from uncultured Pseudohongiella sp., assembly GCA_964622925.1. Taxonomy (GTDB): domain Bacteria; phylum Pseudomonadota; class Gammaproteobacteria; order Pseudomonadales; family Pseudohongiellaceae; genus UBA9145. Next base: position 419 of record CAZUSL010000108.1, read on the forward strand.
TGGCCAGGCCTTTCTTGATGAGTACGCCCTTGCCGGCCTTTTGCGCCTGTTCGATTACCGGCGCCTGGCTCGTCTCCGCCAGATTGTAGGTGAGCATGAGCACGTCGACGAGTTCAGTCGCGCGCAGGCCGCCTTCGATGGTCTTGGAACTCATGCCGGTGGCGCGCAGCAGGCCTTCGTCGCGCATTCGTTCCAGGGTTTCGAGGCAGTCCGAGTTGTCGAGGATATCGAGGTCGCTGCCGTCGGAATGGATCAGGACGAGGTCGAGACGGTCCGTGCGCAGGCTGCGCAGGCTTTGTTCGATGCTTGCGCGCACGTGGCCGGCGGAAAAATCGAACCGCGAACGGCCGCCTTCGAAGATTTCCCCGACCTTGGTGCAAAGCAGCCATTCGTCGCGGTCCGGCAACAACCGGCCGATGCGCTGCTCGCTGCCGCCATAGGCGGGAGCGGTGTCGAGCAGGTTGATTCCGGCTTCCCGGGCCAGTTCCAGCAATTCGGTGATTTCCCGGTCGGAAGGCAATTCGAATCCCTCGGGATATTTCACTTCCCGGTTGCGGCCGAATTTCACGGTGCCGAGTCCGAGGCAGGAAACCTGCATGCCGGTCGTGCCGAGTTCGCGAAGTAGAAGCATGATTTCAGCCCCAGAAAGGCCGGCCTTGTGGCGGAGAGACCGTAATCGCCGGTAGAGAACTTTCCGTGCCTGGCTTGACGCCGTCCGCTTTCAATCGTTCAAGCACTTTGTCGCCAAGCATCGGAGCGAGAGTCAATTTGGTCGGCCAAGCAACTATAACGTCCTTGTCGTCCCAAATAGTCGCATTGTCCGGCCTTCCGCCCATGGCGCTCGCGGGTTCCGCCCGGTTAATTTCGAAACAGCGCCAAGTCAGGTTCTCGAAGTCCAAGGTAGGGAATAGGCGTTGCAATAATCGCTCAGCGAATTTCACCTGCTGCTCGTCGGAGCGGGACACGCCGGTCTCTGCCAGATTGCCGCCCAGATACCAGACTGTTTCACCGCCGGAGTTTTGATGGGTTGTGATGGTTAACTCGGGATTGACACCCAGACCCGGCGCCAACGCATGCAAGTACAACGACGGCAGCGACGTTCCACAAACCGAAACCATATTCAACCGCCTGAGTTGGCAATGCGGTCGTTCCATTCGGGCCAGATTTATCAACTCCGCATTTCCTTCTCCCGCGCAGAAGATGAAGCGTTGCGCATTGAGTTCCACCGGACTTCCATTGACTTGAACCTGCAATTGTCGTTGCTCGCCAGTTGGAACGAATACAATACTGTCCGCGGCACAGGCGTAAATCCGGCTTTGGTGCGGGGCCGACAAGACATCTATCAGCGAAGAACTGTCAATTACGAAATCCGGTAGCCGATAGACGACGCCGCGCCCACGCAATATTTCAGGGATTTCATCCGGCACTGCCAGTTCCGCCTTGCCAGCAACCGCTTTGCTGCCAAAGAAAGTCTTCAGACCCGAACCGAATCCCGGGCCGGACCACATATAGTATTGTTGACTCAACACCCGGCAGGCGGAAAGGTCGATTTCGCCTTTGCCCTCAATACAGTTCCGCCAGCGCCGGGGCATGTCCTCAATAGCGCGAGCCGCGCCAGTGAGAACGCCATGCAGGGCGTACTTCAGCCCGCCGTGTATGATTCCCTGGGAATTGATCGATTGCCCGCCGCCGAGCCGGTCCCGTTCGAGCAATATCGCCTGGTAGCCTTCGGCGGTCAGCCGGTTGAGCAGCCACAGCCCCGCGACGCCGCCGCCGAATATGACGATGTCAGTTGAATAGCTGGGGGGCATTCGATAGTTTTTCCGCATTCCGGCCGGGCCGGCTCAAGAATACCGCAGGCACAGCGGCAGTTCACGGCGCCCGGACCGGCACGCAGTCCGGCGCAAGGACCGGCTCCCGCCATGCAGCGAGCGATCTACAGCATCATTTTCACCCTGGCCCTGCCGCTTGTATGGATTCGCCTGCTCTGGCGCTCCCGCAAGTCGCCGGCCTATCGGCAACGCATGGGCGAACGCTTCGGCCGCATTCGCGTACCGGACTCGTTCGACCCGGCAAGACCCGTGATCTGGCTGCATGCCGTTTCCGTCGGCGAGAGCATGGCGGCGGCGCCGCTCGTCGCGGCCTTGCGGGCCGAGATGCCGAATCTGCAATTCGTCGTGACGACGATGACTCCCACGGGAGCGGAACGCGTACGGCAGCAAATGGGGGCAAGCGTAATCCATCATTACGCGCCTTACGATGCGCCCTGGATCGTGAACCGGTTCCTGTCGGCTTTCCGGCCGAAGATGCTGATCCTGATGGAAACCGAACTCTGGCCGAACACGATCCGTCTGGCGCGCCGGAGAGGATTGAAAGTCCTGCTCGCGAACGGCCGTCTTTCGGAACAGTCCCGGCGTTCCTACTCTCGCATCAAGGGCCTGACGCGGAACATGTTGCGGCAGGCGCATACGATTTGCGTCCAGGCCGAGGAGGACGCCACGCGATTTCGGGAACTTGGCGCCGAATCGCCGCTCGTCACCGGCAGTCTGAAGTTCGCCTTGCATGGCACGGGCGGACAAACGCGTCCGCTTGCGGCCATTCAAGCCTGGAAAGGCGAACACGAGTTGATCGTCGCAGCCAGCACACGGGAGGGCGAGGAATCCGAGGTGATCAGGGCCTGGCGCCGCTGTCTTGAGGATTTTCCACACACCCGGCTGGTGATCGTGCCGCGCCATCCCGAGCGCTTCGACCAGGTGTCCAAACTCTGCGTCGAAGCGGGTGTCGCCACGGGCCGGCGCAGCCGCGCCGAAAGCCTCGAAACTACGACCCGGATCGTCATCGGCGATTCCATGGGCGAGATGATGGAATATTTCGCCTGCGCCGATATCGCTTTCGTCGGCGGTAGCCTGGTCGATACCGGCTGCCACAACGTCCTCGAGCCCGCGGCCCTGGGACTGCCGGTCACCATCGGCCCTTCGCGTTTCAACTTCGCCGCGATCTGCGAACTGCTGGAAAACGCCGGCGCCTTGCGCAGCGCCACTGACAGCGGCGAACTCGGCGAAGTCTGGAGCGAATTGCTCGCCGACAGGGAGTCGCGCAAGCGGATGGGCGAAGCCGGCAAGGCCGTTATCGCCGCCAATCAGCAAGCCCTGGAACTGACTTTGAAGGAGATCAGGCGGCTGCTGTAGTCTCGGCAGAACGCGTCAGATTCTCGACGCCGTCCGCGGTGACGCGGACATTATCTTCGATCCTCACCCCGCCATGGTCGTACAGGGCATCGACCGCATCCCAATTGATCAGTTCCGCGGCCGGCGACTCGCGGGCGGGTTCCAGCAAAAGCGGAATGAAGTAACAGCCCGGCTCGACGGTAAACACCATGTTCTCCGCCATGCCGCGAGTGGTGCGCAAGGCCGGCGAATGATCCGGCGGCGGCGTCTGGACGCCCGTGCCGTCGCGCTGCCTGCCGCCCACGTCGTGAACCTGCACGCCGAGCAGGTGCCCGACGCCATGAGGCATGAACAACTGGGGAACCTGCAATTCCCAAAGCCGCCCGGCATCGCCCCGGCAGATGTCGAGTTCAAGCAGCATGTCCGCAAGCTTGCGCAGGGCGCTCAGATGCAGATCCACGTATTCCGGTCCCGGCCGGATTTCACCCACGAGTTCCTGTTGCAGCCTGTCCATTCCTGTGACGAGATCTGTGAATAACGGGTCTGCCGAATGCGCGGTCCAGGTCCGGGTCACGTCCGAGCAATAGCCTTTCACCCGGCAGCCGGCGTCGATCAACAGCACCCGCGCCGGCCTGGCCAGATCCCGGCGCTTGTACTGGTAGTGAAGAATGGCCGACTTCTCGTCGAGCGCGATGATCGGCGTATAAGGCAGTTCCTCTTCGAGTTGCCGGCAGGCTTCGAGGAATGCGAGATGAATATCGAACTCGCTGCCACCCGCGAGAAAACACATGCGGGCCGCCTGGTGTCCGCGCAGCGCCAGCCGGTTGGCCGCGCGCATCTGTTCGGTTTCGTAAGGCGTCTTGATGGCGCGGGCAAAGTCGAGTTCGTGGACGAGTTTTTCCGGATTGCAGTTTTCGGAATCCACACCCAAGCGCCGCGCGATTTCCGGGTCAGGCCCCAGGTAAGCCGTTCGGCTGCCCGGCTTCGGGATTTCCGCGACCGAAGCCAGCGGTTGCAGATCGAAGGCTTCGCGCCATTGCTCGTCGACGGGAAAGTCCTGCTCGTACCAATAGTCCGCGGGCACGACCTGGTAGTACACGGGCTTTTGCCCGGGCCGCACGAGCAGAAACTGGTTCGGCCGGTTGACCGGCAGCCAGTGGCCGAAATGTCCGTAGGCCTGGAAGGAGATTTCGCGGTCGTCGGCGAAATAGCAGTCCGCGCCGCCGCTATGCAGGAGCACGCCCTCAAACCGGCCGTCGATGGCCTGCTCGTACAGATCCTGCAGATGCGCGACATGTTGCGCATAGCCGTTCGCCGGGTTCATTTCCCTCTCCGATCGCCGCCCTGAATCGGGCAGGCAAAATTATACAGTGAACCGGTCTCGATAACGGCGGCCGTGTGGCCGGTCTCCTGGCGCTCGGGTTTTTTCCGCGGAAATTTAGCGCGGCCCGAAAGCCTTGCCTACATTGATGCGCACTCCCCAATACCAAGGGCGCAAACATGATCAGGCAGCAACCGGAATTTCCCGCGGAACAGACGGCCGCGGTCGCAACTTTCCTGCGCGAACCGCGCGGGCGCACCCGGCGTCTGCTCGCAGCCAACCGGAAATGGCTGGATGCGCTCGAGTACAGGCGCAACAGCCGGCTTGCGGAGACCGCGTTGCGGCGTCATACCACTCGACTCCACTTTCCCCAAGCGCACAATCTGCGGGAGTTGCTGGGCGACGACCCGCGCCCGCGGCTGCTCACGTCGTACCACTTCGGCGATTACATCTATGGTCTGAACCTGCTGGGAGCAACGGTCAATACCTGCGCCAGGGCCATTTACCTTTCCCAGGCTCCCGGCAGCGCGGCGTATTTTGCGAACATGAAACTCGCTTTCGGCGAAGCCGCCATGGGACCCGATTCGCGCATGTCGGCGCAAGAGACGAGTATCGCCGGCCTGGCGCCGCTGCTGCGCCGCGAAGGCATCCAGATCATTACGTTTTGCGATCTCGGCGAACAGTTCGGCGGGCGAACGGAAGTCGACTTTCTCTTCCGCAAGGCCTGGTTTTCCCGTGGCCCCGCGCTGCTGGGCCTGACCAATCGCATTCCCTTATTGCCGGTCGTCAACTGGTTCGACGGCAGCCGTGAGCAAGTCGTGCTCGGTGCGCAGATCGAGCCGGAGCGCCTCGGCGGCGAGACCCTGGCGCAGGCGACCGGGCGCATCACCGCGGAACTTGTGCGCTTCTTTGAACCGTTCTTTCGTCTCAACCCCGAGCAATGGCGTTATCTCGCCATCCTGCCTCTCTATTTCTTTCAAGACGGCGCCGCCGGCGCACCGCAATCCAAGGAGGAAACTCATGCAAGTACGTGACAAGACCCTGCAACTGCTCGTTCGTCACATCGATGAGGGGAGTCGGGAAACCGTCTGTATGGACAGCCGGATCGAGGATCTCGAACTCGATTCGCTGGCGATGTTCGAGATCGTTTTCGAGCTTGAGGAATGCTTCGGCGTGGAACTCGACGAGGTGGAACTGGCCGCGATGAAAACCGTGCGGGATCTGGTTGAAAGCGTCGAGAAGAAGCTTGCCGGCGAGGAATGACAAAGGATCGGACGAGGAATCGCCGCATGGATAGAGAAGAACTGATACGGCCCGAAGCGTTGCGGCGGAAGTACGTGGCCGCGGAATCCCGCCCGCTTGCAGGCGGAAAGACCCTGCTACGCAACGCGGTCCTTGTTCTGGTGGCGATTACGGTATCCGCAGCGCTCTTGCTGACCTTTACATCCTACAAGGTCACCGAACAAGCGCCCGGAGTGCTCGTACCGCTGGAAGGTCTGCAGAAACTCTCGATCGGAGGCTCCGGCCGTCTGGACGTCTTGCTGGTAGATGAAGGCGACCCCGTCCGGCCCGGGCAGGCGCTGGCCAGGGTGTCCCTCGCCTCGGTCAGCCAGTTTTCCGAGACCCATGATCTGCGGATCGAGGCCTTGCGCAAGCGCCGCGACGCATTGCTGGAGAAATTGCCGCTGCACGAGAGGGAACACGCGCTCGCCATGCGCCGGAACGGCGAATTGCTCGCTCACGCCGATGAATCCCTGTTGACCGCGAGGCGCAAGCAGGCGCTGTTGCGCGAACGGTTACGGGTCAGCGAACGCCATCTGCGGCAGATCGAATCCTTGTTCGAAGCAGCGGCGATCACCACGTTCCAGTTCGACGAAGCTTATGCGGCGCACCTGCAACTCGAGCAGGAAGCCGCCGAGACCGAACGCCAGGAAGCGGAACAGGAAATCCGGCTCAAGGGCCTGGAAGCCGATTTGCGGCAGCAGGAACTCGCAAAGGACCAACTCGACCTCGCCCTGCGGGAAGAAATCGACCAGCTTTCCTCGGAAATCCGGCAACTGCAAACGCAACGTTCCGTGGACTTGCGCGCCGACCGCGCGGGCCTGGTTGCAACCATCGCCGTCCGCGCGGGAGACAGCTTCCGCGCCGGACAACCGCTGATCTATCTCGGGCCGGAACAATCCGTACTCGCCGCGGAGTTGTATGTCCCCTCCAGGGTGATCGGCAAGCTTGCCGTGGGCCAGCAGGTATTGCTCAGTTACGAATCCTTCGACTACCGGGAGTACGGCCGTTATGCGGCAACCATCGAAAGCGTCGCCGGCGCGCGTCTCGACCCAAGGGAACAATTGCTGCCGCTGAGCCTGCTCAACGAACCGGTCTATCGGGTGCGCGCGGCGCTCGAGCGGCAAGGCGTCGAGGGGCCGGAAGAACACGCACTGCTCGCCGGCATGCAGTTCCAGGCGCACGTCGTGACCGACGAACTGCCCCTGATCGGGCTCGTCTTCAAACCCCTCAGATCCTTGCGAGGCCTGGTCTGGTGAAAGGCATGTTGAATCACATGGCGGATCGCCTGTTCGCCCGGCGCGGCAGCCTGCCAATGGTTTTCCAGGCCGAGGCCAACGAATGCGGCCTGGCCTGCCTGGCGATGATCGTCAGCTATTTCGGCCGCTTCACGGATATCCGTTCGATCCGCGAGAGCAGCAATCTGCCCGCTTTCGGCGCCTCGCTGAAACATCTGACGAGGGCGGCCGCGGCGGCAGGGCTCAAGACCCGTTCGCTGAAACTCGAACTCGAAGACATCAAGCGGCTCAGCACGCCGGCTATCCTGCACTGGGACCTCGACCATTTCGTCGTGCTGAAGAAATGCGGCAGCCGCGGCGTGGTCATCCACGATCCGGCCGTGGGCGTCAGAAAATATCCGCTCAAGGAACTCGACGGCCATTTCACCGGAATCGCCATCGAATTCAGTCCGGCCAGCGGCGCCATCCGCTCGGCGCCCGCGCGCCGCCTGCGTCTGCGCGATCTGATGCGCCTCTCCAGCGGCACAGCGAAAGGCTTGGCGTTGATCCTGCTGTTGTCGCTGCTCGTACAGGCATGCTCGCTGCTCAGTCCCTTGTATCTGCAACTCGTGATCGACCAGGGTCTGGCCCGCGGCGACATGGATCTGGTGCTCGTCGTTGCGCTGCTGTTCGGCCTGCTGATGCTGGCGCGAATCGCTCTCGGCCACGTCCGCTCGCTGGTGACGATGCAATTCTCGATCCGGCTTGGCTTCGAAATGGTGGCCGGCGTGTTCGAACACCTCCTGAAGCTACCCCTGCGATTCTTCGAAAGAAGAGAGATGGGCGATCTGGTCTCGCGTTTCTCTTCTGTCGAGAAGGTCAGCGCGCTGATCTCCCAGGACATGATCACGGTGCTCGTCGACGGCTTGCTGTCCGGTCTTTCGCTGATCTTGCTGTACGTCTATTCGCCGCTGCTGGCGACAATTTGCCTGGGATTCGTCATCGCCGCGATGCTGCTCAGGCTGGGTTCGCTGCCGGGCGAGAAACTGCGCCGCCAGGAGACGATCGTGCGGGCGGCGAAAAGCGAAAGCCGGCTGATGGAGAACATACGCTGGGCCTCGGTCGTCAAGAATTACGCCATCGAAGAACAGCGCAGCGCCGACTGGCAGAATCACTACGTCAATTCCGCCAACGCCGGATATCAACTCGGAACCTTTCAGCTCTGGTTCGGTTCGGGCCAGGGTCTGCTGTTCGGCATCGAGCAAATCCTGATCGTCTATATCGGCGCGAGTCTCATCGCCGGCGGCAGCCTGACCATCGGGCAGTTGATGGGATTCATCTTCCTGAAACAGCACTTCTCGTCTTCGGTGCTCGCGATGTTTCCGAAGCTGGCGGAATTGCGCCTCATGCAACTCGACCTCGAGCGCATTGCCGACATCGCGCTCGAGGAAGTCGAGGAAAGCGATGCGACGGCCGGCCTGCCGCGCCGCGCTTTCAGCGGCAAGGTGCGCGGCGAGGGGCTCGGCTTCCGCTATTCCGCCGACGAGCGGCCGATCTTCGAAGCATTGGACTTCGCGGTCGAACCCGGGGAGACGCTGGTCGTCACCGGTCCGTCCGGCTGCGGCAAGTCGACCTTGCTGAAACTGCTCGCCGGGCTGGAAAAACCGCACGCTGGCGCCCTGCTTTTCGACGGCAGCCCCTTGTCCAGGCTTGGACTTTCAGCCCTGCGCTCCGCTTCCGCGGCCGTGCTGCACAGCGACGGCCTGCTCGCGGGCGACATCGCCTTCAATATCAATCTCGACGACGAGCCGTACAACCAGGCGCGGCTTGAGGAAGCCTGCCGCAGGGCGTGCATACTCGACGAGATTCTGGCCTTGCCGCTCGGCTTCAATACCCGGGTCGGGGAACTCGGCAACAGCCTCTCGGCGGGGCAGGTGCAACGGGTCCTGCTCGCCCGGGCGCTTTACAAGCGGCCCAGACTGATCCTGCTCGACGAGAGTCTCGCCTGTCTGAGCGATGCGGTCGCACGGAAAATCCTGGAGAACATCGGCGAATTGCGCATCGCCGTCGTCCTCGTAACCCACAACCCGGCGCTGGCGCGTTTCGGCACGCAGGAACTCAGCCTGCCCGCCGCGCAGACGGCATGACGCACGGAGATTTCCGATTCAGGGAGGAATACGCCAATGACAGACGGACAGAATCCGGTCACGAGCACGTGGTTCCTGGTCAACCGCGCGAAAGTCCAGGGCACGGCCTTCTTCGACGAGGCCTGCCGCGACTACTTCCAGTTGCGTCTGCTCAACTGCCTCAAGGTCTACAAGGTGGAATTGCACGCCTACGCGCTGTTGCCGAACGAGGCGTGGCTGCTGCTGACTCCGGGTATGCCGAAAAGCATGTTCACCCTGCTCGACTTCGTCAACGAATGTTATTCGGAATATTTCAACGAACGCTTCGACCGCAATATCGCGGTCTTTCAACGCCGGCCGTTTCTGGCAATCATCGACAGCGCGCAACTTTTCCTCGACTGCCAGAAGATGATCGAACGCTGGCCCCTCGCCAGCGGCGCAGTCGATCACCCGGGCCTGTATCGCTGGTCGAGCTACGCGGCCAACGCCTTCGGCGGCCGCCACCAGTTCCTCACCCGCCACCGCTGGTTCGAGCAATATATCGCCGCCACCGAGAACGCCATGGAACGCTACCGCGAATTCATCGCCGAACCCTTCCAGGCAGCCCAACTCGCCGAACTCGAACTGCGCCTCCTGCCCCCCGCGAGTTCCACGTAGTCTATTGTCTGCCGAACAGTTCGATCCAAATTGACACGTTGCGGCAAACTGACTAGCCTGCCGGAAAGCGGCGGGAGAGTTCCGGAATGACCAGAAAATCCTTTGTCTTGATGAGCTTGGCCATGTTCTGCGGCGGTGCGGCGGCGCAGGATTACGAAATTCCCTATACCGAGTGGGGGGTGCCTGATTTCCAGGGCGTCTGGAAGCATGCCACGGTCATGCCCTTTGAGCGGCCCGAGGCTTTGGGGGAGCAGCGGACGTATTCGGAAGACGACGTGCTCGAACTGGAAAGCCGGGTGCAGCAGCAGTTCGACGCGGACAACGAACCGCTCGATCCGGACCGGCCCGCGCCCGAAGTGGCCGAATCGCTGCCGCCAATTGGTAACTATGACTTATTCTGGCGCGACGACGCGCAATTCCTGCCGACGATCGGCGGCGAATTTCGCACTTCGGCGATCATCGAACCGGCGAACGGGCGCATGCCCGAAGTGCGGCCGGAAGCCAGGGAGCGCATGCTCGCGGCGCGGGGCGGGCGGCAGGGCCGCAGCAATGACGGCCCCGAAGGGCGCAGCCTCGGCGAACGCTGCCTGGTGGGTTTCGGCAACCTGTCCGGGCCGGTGATGAGCCCGGTCATCTACAACAGCCATCTGCAGTTCGTGCAGTCCCCCGGCTACATCACCATCGTCGCGGAAATGGTGCACGACGCGCGCATCATCCCGATCGGAGGCGAACGCAATCCGGCCGCCGAAGCACAGCGCAAGTGGATGGGAGACTCCATCGGCCGCTGGGAAGGCGACACGCTGGTGGTGGAAACGCAATATTTCAACGATTGGCACAGCCTGCGCGGCCTGCCCGTCGACAATATCACCATCACCGAAACCTTCCGCCGCGAGTCGGACTTCAAGCTGATTTACGGCTTCAGGGTCAGCGACCCGAGTGTATTCGCCGGCGAATTCTACGGTGAATATCCGCTGTCACGAATCGACGAACCGATCTACGAATACGCCTGCCATGAAGGAAACTACGGCATGTTCGGCATCTTGCAGGGCGCCAGGCGGCTCGAGGTGGTGTCCGAATTCGAATCCGGCGACGAAAGCGAGCAATAGACGCCGGATTTCAGGAACTCGCGCGGACGGCCTGTTTCTTGGCCAGGCGCACCCGATGCAGGGCCGGTTCGGTGTAACCGTTCGGTTCCCTCACGCCCTGGAAGATCAGGTCCCTGGCGGCCTGGAACGCGAATGAGCCGACCGGGTTCGGCGCCATCGGTTCATAAAGCGGATCGGCGGCATTCTGTCCGTCGACCACGGCGGCCATGCGCAACAGCGATTCCTCCACCTGTTCCTCTGCGATGAGTCCGTGGTGCAGCCAGTTGGCGACGTATTGGCTCGAAATCCGCAAGGTCGCGCGATCCTCCATCAGCGCCACGTTGTCGATGTTCGGCACCTTGGAACAGCCGATGCCCTGATCGATCCAGCGCACCACGTAACCGAGAATGCCCTGGATATTGTTATCGAGTTCGCGCTGGACGCGTTTGGCGCCGAGCGCGGACGGATCGGCAAGCAAGGGCACTTCCAGCAGGTCGCCGACGGGAACGGGCGACCGCTTGCTCAATTCTTCCTGCACGGCGAAAACGTCTACCTTGTGATAATGCATGGCGTGCAGAACGGCCGCGGTCGGCGAGGGCACCCAGGCGGTATTGGCGCCGGCCATGGGGTGCATGACTTTCTGATCGACCATCGCCGCCATCAGGTCGGGCATGGGCCACATGCCCTTGCCGATCTGGGCCCGGCCCGGCAGGCCGCATTCGAGACCGGTATTCACGTTGTGGTCTTCATAGGCGGCGATCCAGGTCGAAGCCTTCATTTCGTCCCGGGGCAGCATCGGTCCGCCATGCATGCCGGTATGGATTTCGTCGCCGGTGCGATCGAGAAAGCCGGTGTTGATGAAGACCACCCGGTCCCTGGCGTTGTAGATGCAACGTTTCAGATTAAGCGTCGTGCGCCTTTCCTCGTCCATGATGCCGATCTTGACGGTCAGCGGTTCCAGCCCCAGAAGTTTTTCCACCGCCGCGAACAGATCGCAGGTGAATTGCACCTCTTCGGGCCCGTGCATTTTCGGCTTGACGATATAGACGCTGCCGGCGCGCGAATTGCGCAGCCGGTTGCGGCCCTGGATGTCGAGGCAGGCGGCGGCAGAGGTGATGACCGCGTCCATGATGCCTTCGAAGATCTGGCGTCCGCGGCTGTCGTAGATTGCGTTGTTGCGCATGAGATGGCCGACGTTCCGCACGAGCAGCAGGCTGCGGCCCGGCAGTTGCAGGACTTCGCCGCGCGGCGACAGGTATTCGCGATCTTCGGCCAGTACCCGGGTGATGGAACCGCCGCCCTTGACGAATGTTTCCGCCAGATCGCCGCGGATCAGGCCGAGCCAGTTGCGATATACCTCGACCTTGTCGGCCGCATCCACCGCGGCAACGCTGTCTTCGCAATCCTGGATCGTGGTGATCGCCGCTTCCAGCATCACATCCTTGACGCCGGCAGGATCGGCGGCGCCGACCTCGTGTTCGCGGTCGATGGCGATTTCGATATGCAGGCCGTGATTGATCAGCAGTACGGTCGAGGGGCTTTCTTCCGGTCCGAGATAACCCGCGAATTGCTCAGGATCGTGCAGTCCATGAACGGCCGCACCGCAATCCGCCTCAAGTCGGCCATCCGCGACGCTGTATTTCCGCACATCCGCATGGCTCGCGCCTTCGAGCGGGCAGACCTCGTCAAGGAACTTCCGCACATAGTCGATTACCCGCTGTCCGCGCACCGGGTTGTAGCCGCCTCCACGTTCGGCGCCGCCGGTTTCGTCAATGGCGTCGCTGCCATAGAGCGCGTCGTACAGCGATCCCCAGCGGGCATTGGCGGCATTGACGGCAAAGCGGGCGTTCCTGACCGGCACGACGAGTTGCGGCCCGGCTATCGTCGCGATTTCAGGATCGACATTGGCCGTAGCGATCTCGAAATCCTCCGGCTCGGGTTGCAGGTAGCCGATCTCGCGCAGAAAGGACCGGTATGCCTCGCGATCGAATCCGGCGCCCTGATTGCGGTGGTGCCAGTCGTCGATACTCTGTTGCAGTTGATCCCGGTGCGCGAGCAATTCCTCGTTGCGGCCGGTAAAGTCGTTGATCAACCCTTCGAAGCCCGGCCAGAATTCTTCCTGGCTCAGACCGATTTCGGGCAACAGCTCTCCATTGACAAAATCCGCCAGTTCAGCGGCGACGCGCAAGCCGCCGATCTCAAAATCATCGTTCATCGGGTGGGTGTCCCTTGTTGGTCCTTGTTTGACCGGATCGCAGTTCTGTTTTTTTGTGGCGCTGGACCAGTCCGCGCATATAATAGCCCAGTTGACCACATTGATGAGGGTAGTCCGATGAAACGCCTTACCGTCGCCGTTTGCTGCCTTTGCCTGTTGCCCTTTGCCATTACGCTGCAGGCGGCTGAAGAACAGATCGACATCGACGCCATGACCGTTCCTCAATTGAGAGGCGAAATCGAAAAGATCGAGAAAGAAGTCTACCGGGTCTTCAATCTGCGCACTCCAGACGAGTCCCTGCACGTCACCTGCCACATGTACACGCCTACCGGTTCGAATATTTCACGAGAAGCCTGCGAGCCGAACTTCCTGATCGAGGCCCGCTCCCGGAACGCCCGAGCCTACCAGGATGGATTCGACGAATTGCTCGACACGGACGGACTGCTGGCCGAAACGAGTTCGGACTTCGAGCGATTCAACGCGGCCATGCAGGCCTTGAACGACGAATACGACTACTTCCGCGAACTGAATATCATTCTTGCGGTGCTGAGAGGGCGGCTGGAAGAAATCCGCTAGCGCAGTTTCACTCGGCAAGCAGTGAGATATTCAATTCGGCGGTAATCAGCGCCTGCCGGTCGAGATTATCGCGCGCCCATCGGAGCAGGGTTTCGGCGCTCTGCTCCACCAGGTCCTCATAAACCGTCTCGCCATTTACGCTGACTGTTACAGGTTGGCTGAAATCGACTTCTTCGGGGCTCAGCAGCAGGCTGAAACCCGCGACCGCGGTCGCTTCGACCGTGAAGCGATTGCCATCGCGTTCGGCTCTTACAACCGCGGGCATCACCGCGGGAAATTCGGGACTCGCCATCCGGTCGACCCGTAACCACATATTCCGGTTGTAACGGTCATCCCGGTCCGCCACCCATTGCAGGGAATCCGGAAACGGATCCCGCGGATTTTCGGTCTTGAACCGTTCGATGGCGGGAGTTTCGTCCGGCAGCCAGCGCGTGTCATGGCCGCCGCCTTCGATCACGCGGAATACATGTTCGACCTCGGCCTCGACCAGCACATCGATGAAGGATTGCAGGGAGGCCGCGGGATAAAGCCGGTCGAGTTCGCCATTGACGATGTAGAGGGGCTTGGCCGTCAGATTTTCGAAATAGAGCCGGTAGTTGACGCCCCCGGCCGGATTTCGCAGTACGCCGGGATGACCGATGTAAGGCATGAACGAGGCCCATTCGCTCGGCTGCTTGAAGGCGAAAAAGTAGGCGCCGGTGCCGCCATCGGAAATCCCCGTCATGCTGACGCGGTTGTCGTCGACGTTGTAGAGCCGCTTCACTTCGCGCAATACGGCGGGCAGATTGTCCGCCTGGTTGTCGTGCCACCAGAATGCGTCGCGCCAGGCGGCTGGAACGACGAATATGCGGTCCTCCTGCTGCAGGTTCGCATAGCCTGAACGCCACCAATCGACGCCCGGACCCCATTCAGGGCGGGCCACGCCGCCATGCAACAGGAACTCGACCGGATAGGACACTTCCGGATCGTAGGAGTCCGGCACTACCACGCCATAGCGAAAAATCAGGCCATCTGCGCCGGTGCGCTCAGCCTCCCAGGCGCCGGTTTCGACATCGGGCGAAAAAGCCGGACCTTCCCTGAGCCAGGCATACAAGGTGGCCACATCGTCGCTTGCGGCCAGCAACGCCTGTTCCCCGGCGCGTTGCTCTTCGGGAGTGACAGCCTGCCAGAATTCGGTAACGGGATTTGGGCCGCCATTCTCCGCGCCCAGGACGGGCGCGGACGCGGCCAGCAGCCAGATCGCCGCAAGCCGCAGGCGTTTCGGGTTTCCCGTGCCGGGATTACTGTCCGCCAAGCTCGGAATACACCGCGCTCAGGAAGCGTTCCGGGTCGCCGTAACGATCGTTCCAGGCGGCGGTCGGATCGGCCGCCGCGACCTGGTCGTAATCCATGCCTTGACCGATCATGCTTTCGACGGCATTGGCGGTCTCGATGATCATGTCGCGGAACTCCATGACATCGGCGCGCGAGGAAACCCCTCCATGGCCCGGCACGATCCGCGTATCGGGACCGGCGCGGCCGACGAGCATGCCGAGCGCGGCGATGGTGCCGTCGAGAGTGCCGCCGTTGGCCAGATCGATAAACGGGAACGATGTCGTGCGGAAAACGTCTCCCGCGTGAATCACGTCCGAGCCGCGGAAATGGATGAAGCTGTCGCCGTCGGTATGGGCCGGCGGCACCGCGAATACATGCACTTCCTCGCCGTTCAGATGGATCGTGATATTGCCATCGAAAGTCAGCACGGGCAGGGCCAGGCCGGAGGTCTGTTCCGCCAGCCGCAGCCGCACTTCGTCGCGGGCGAGTATGTCGATGCCCATGCGCCCGAGATTCTCGTTGCCGCCGGTATGGTCGCCATGCACATGGGTGTTGATGACGAAGCGGATATCGCCGTCGTTGAGTTCGGCGATGGCCGCGACGATGCGCTCGGTCAACGGCGCGAACTGATCGTCGACCATGACCACGCCGTCCTCGCCGATGGACAGCCCGATGTTGCCGCCAGCGCCTTGCAGGTAATACATGTTGCCGGCAACGTGATGCGCAATGATCTCAACGTTGCTGAAATCCTGCTGCCCCTGCACAGGCAGAGCAAACAACATCACCGCGGGAAGAGTCAGTAACGTCACTGTCGAGCGGATTGAGCGAATCATGATTGGAACTCCCGGTCAGGACGCGATATCGATCATTGAGAATAAAGTAAGCCCCGTTTCCTGTCTATCGCAGGTTCCGCACTATCATGCAGTTGGATTTATTTGACGACGCGTACGCATCCCG
>CAZUSL010000109.1:0-2739 GCA_964622925.1 uncultured Pseudohongiella sp.
ATGGTCGAGACCGCGGCCATCCTGCATAACGCCACGCCGGAAAGCCTGGTGCTGATGGACGAGATCGGCCGCGGCACGAGCACCTTCGACGGCCTTTCCCTGGCCTGGGCGGCGGCGGTGCATATCGCCGAAAACGTGGGCGCCTTCACGTTGTTCGCCACCCATTACTTCGAACTCACCGTGCTTGCCGAGCAGATTCCCGGCATCATCAACGTGCATCTCGACGCCGCCGAGCACGACAACGGCATCGTCCTGCTGCACTCGGTCAAGCCCGGACCGGCGAGCCGCAGTTATGGACTGCAGGTCGCGCAACTCGCGGGAATTCCCGCCTCGGTCATCAGCCAGGCGCGCGGCAAGCTCAGGCAACTTGAAGCCGAACGGCAAGACCCCCCTTCAGTTGCGGGGCAATCTGCTTTAGAATCTGCTGCCGAACCTGAATCGACTCCCGCCGGGCTGGATCATCCGGCTCTCGACTATCTCGAAAAGCTGGACCCGGACGCGATCACCGCAAGAGAAGCCCTGGCCATTCTCTACGAACTGAAGTCAAGACTGTCAGATTGACGGATAGGAACGACACATGACATTTGTTGTTGGCGAAAACTGCATTCGATGCAAGCACACCGATTGCGTGGAAGTCTGCCCCGTGGACTGTTTCTACGAAGGCCCCAATTTCCTGGTCATACATCCCGATGAATGTATCGACTGCGCCTTGTGCGAGCCGGAATGTCCGGTGGATGCGATCTACGCCGAAGACGAATTGCCCGAAGACCAGTTGCAGTTCCTCGAACTGAACGCCGAACTGGCCGAGGAATGGCCCAACATCACCGAGAAGAAGGACCCGCTCCCCGACGCCGAAGAATGGACCGACGTCAAGGACAAGCTCCAGTACCTGGAAAAGTAAGCGAGATTTTGTGGCTTCGATCCGTCGCTGTCCGGTATGCGCGGTACAGCGGACGCCGTAAATACGGTCCAGCCGCCAAGCATAGCTTGGCGTCGCTTCGGCTGCGCATGAAGCTGCGCTTCATAAACGCTTGCCTACGCCCCTGTAGGCTTCGGGCTCGGCATCCATGCCTCGCACGCCCGCTGTACCGCGCATACCGGACAGCGACTCACATAGTGCGAGTCCCTGTTTAGGGCAGTAAAACTGTCGGGTCGACGAAGGCGCCGTCGCGCTGGACGTTGAAGTAGACCATCGGGGGGCCGGAATCGGGCGGTTCTAGTTCGACGATGGGCTGGCCAGCCGTTACTCTTTCCCCGGTTTCAACGAGTACTCGTCCGGTTTGCGTGTATGCGCTGAGGTAGCGGTTGTCGTGGCGGATGATTAGCAGGGAGCCTTCGTCGTCGCCGAAGGGGCGTGAATAGACTACTTCGCCGTCTCTGGCGGCGAGTACGGAATCCCCGGCTCTTGCTTCGATGTCGAGGCGGTTGTTTATGTCCGGACGGTAGTTGGTCGTGCCGCGGTCGGCGAGCGGCCATTGCCAGACGCCTGCAGACGGTCCCGAAGAAAGCGGCGGTTGTCCGCTCGTTACGGGCGCCGACGGGCGCCGGTCGATCGGACGGCGCTGGATGCTGCCGCTCGGAGCGGCGGCGCTTGCGCTGGCGGTCGCGCCTGACGGCGCCGCGGAGTCTGTCACGTCCGCGTTCAGCCTCAGTTCCTGATCGACGTATATCGTATACGGCGGAGAGAGGCTATTGACGGCCGCAAGTTCCCTGAAGTCAACGCCGTACATGAAGGCGATGGCGTACAAGGTATCGCCTTCCCTGACGCGGTGAATGCCGGGTTGACCGGTAGCAGCGGAATCGTCGGTCGGCTGGAAAATCACGGGGCCGCCGTCCCGGACGATTTCGGGTTGCTGGTTCGGGAACGCCCTGCCCTGGTCGCGAATCGGCGCCCGCGGCGAACCGCAGGAGACCAGTACGGCAAGCAGCGCAAGCAGACCCCAACGCCAGCATGCGCCTTTCGGAAAGTTTTTCATCATGTCGCCCCGGGCAGCATGTCGAATCCGGAGAGAGTCATAATCAATTATCGTCTGCCCTGCCGTTGACTGAAGGGTTTGTCGGAACCCGGTTAGTTATCGCAAGCGCGCCGCCAGAGTCAGGGCCATGCCCGCGAGCAATGCGGCAAGGCAAATCAGGACCATGGGCTCGCTGCCGGTCAGTTCCAGGTAATTGGCCGGGGCGACGGGACGGTTGGCCATGAATTGCACGGCGGCGCCGCCGTCCGGGGCGGCCTGCCAGGGCCAGAGCGCCGGGATCGAGCCGGCGAGCATGCCGCAAATGAATCCGTACGCCCGCCGGCGATGCCGGCGCAGCAGCCAGGCGACGATTCTCGACATCAACAGCACGCCGAGCACGCAGCCGGCGAGAAAAATCAGCAGAATCGGGATGTCGAAGGCGGTCAGCGCGGCAAGCATGTATTCGTAAGCGCCGAGCAGCAGCAGGATAAAGGCGCCGGAAAGTCCGGGCAGCAACATCGCACTGATCGCGATCATTCCGCAGAAGAAGAGATAGACCGCCGAAGGCTGGGATTCGCCCGGGGAGGCCATGGAGACCAGCAGCACAAGCAGTGCTCCCCCCACTGCCGCCAGCGCGTTGCGCCGGTCACCGAGGGCGGTTTCCCCGCGCAGCATCCAGATGGCGGCGGCAATCAGGCCGATGAAAAAGGCGCGCAGCGGTTCGGGATTGTTTTCGATCAGATACACGATCAGGTGCGCGCTGAGCAGCAGACCGCTGACGATG
>CAZUSL010000110.1:0-3861 GCA_964622925.1 uncultured Pseudohongiella sp.
GGATGCCGAGCCCGAAGCCTACAGGGACGTATTTACGGCGTCCGCTGAACCTCACTCGCCAGACGGCGACGCATCGAAGCCACCAACCCCGACAACCCGCTGTGTTACATTAGTCCGCTGAAACAGACCGACGCAAAAGAGGGCGGTGGATTGATCGACGTTATAAGAGCTGGCGGCTGGCTCATGCTTCCGATTCTGCTGTGCTCGATCGTCGCCGCCGCCATCGTCATCGAAAGATTCTGGAGCCTCGGCCGCACCCGCATCGCGCCCCCCTACCTAATGGCCCAAATCTGGACCTGGCTAAAAAACAAACAACTAGACGCCGACCGCTTGGGAAAAATCCGCCGAGCTTCGCCACTAGGTAAAATTCTCGCCGCCGGCCTAATCGCCGCCCGCCACGGCCGCCCCGAAATGAGCAAAGCCATCGAACAAACAGGCGCCCAGGTAGTACACGACCTCGAACGCTACCTGAACGCCCTCGGCACCATAGCCCTGATCTCCCCACTGCTAGGCCTGCTAGGCACCGTCTTCGGCATGATCCAGGTCTTCGACGACATCATGCTCCAGGGCACCGGCGACGCCGGCCTGCTGGCCGGCGGCATCTCCGAAGCCCTCATCACCACCGCCGCCGGCCTCACAGTAGCCATCCCCTCGCTCATGTTCCACCGCCATTTCCGCCGCCGCGTCGACGCCCTCGTACTGGAACTCGAACAGGAATCCGTCAAACTGGTAGAAATCCTGTTCGGCGACCGCAAGGTCAAGGGCGAAACATGAAATTCAGACGCGGCGCACAACATAACGAACTGGCGATCAACATCACCCCCCTGATCGACGTCGTCTTCCTGCTGCTCATCTTCTTCATGGTCACCACCAGCTTCAACCGCGAAAACTGGATGCAGGTCAATCTGCCCCAGGCCAACGCCCAAACACCGGAAGCCCCCGCAGCGCGAATCGATGTCGTGGTGGACCGCGACGGCAACTATCTCGTCAACGGCGCCGCGCTGGCCAACAATCGCATCACCACATTGATCGCCGCGCTCGAACGCGAAGGCGGCGGCGATAACAGCCTGCTCGTAGTCCTCACCGCCGACGAAAACGCCAGGCACCAGGCCGTGGTAACCGCGATGGAAGGCATCGGCAGGGCAGGCTTCGCGAGCCTGCAAATCGCCACACGCGATATAGTCCAGGATTGAGCGCGGAAAGAGAGAAAATGAACACGGAAGATAACAGGCACATCGAACCCGCGGCATCCGGCGGCGACCTCTACCGGCGCCTGCTCGGCTACGCCGCGCCGTTCCGGGGCGCGATCTTCTTCTCCATCGTCGGATTCATCCTCTTCGCCGTGACCACCCCCTGGCTCGCCTGGTGGTTCGGCTGGCTCACCGACGCCATCAGCTCGGAGGACGCCGCCGGCCTGCGCAGCTTCGCCGTGCTCAATTGCCTGGCCATCCCCCTCGTGCGCGGCCTCGGCGGCTTTCTCGGCGGCTATTCCATGGCGCATATCGCCAGCCACGTCACCCACAGGCTGCGTTCGCAGTTGAGCGAAAGCCTCATCCTGCTGCCCGCGCGATTCTTCGACGACAAGGAACCCGGCAAGCTCGTCTCCAAGTTCAGTTACGACGTCTCCCAGGTGACCGAGGCCTGCAGCAGCGCCTTCGCCATTCTCGTGCGCGAAGGCCTGATCGTGATCGGGCTGTTGTTCTACCTGCTCTACATCGACTGGCGGCTCGGCCTGATTTTTCTGGTGATCGCGCCACTGGTCGGCCTCGTGGTGCAGGCGGCGTCGCGGCGTTTCCGCCGTTACAGCGGACAAATGCAAGACTCGATGGGCGACGTTTCGCAGATCACGCTGGAAACGATCAAGGGCTATCAGGTCGTGCGCATCTTCAACGCCGAATCCTATGTGAACCGCAAATTGCATGGCGCCAGCGACGCCAACAGGCGGCAGAACATGAAAATCGCCATGGTGCTCGGCATCAGCACGCCGCTGGTGCAATTCATCGTCGCCGTGGCGATGGCGGTGCTGGTGTGGCTCGCCATGTCGCCGGATTTCTTCAGCGACAAGACTCCGGGCGAATTCGTTTCCTTCATCACCACGGCCGGACTGCTTTCGCGGCCGATCCGCCAGCTCACCCAGGTCAATTCGGTGATCCAGCGCGGTCTGGCGGCGGCAGGCAGCGTGTTCAGCGTACTGGACGAGGAACCCGAATCGAACACCGGCACATTCCAGACCGACCGGGCGCAAGGCCGGATCGAATTCGACGACGTCAGCTTTTCCTACGACGGCAACGTCGAAGCGCTGCGAAACGTCAGCCTGACAGCCGAACCGGGCCAGACCATCGCCCTCGTCGGCCGCTCGGGCAGCGGCAAATCGACTCTGGCGCGGCTGATCGCCCGCTTCTACCCCTACGACAGCGGCGACATCACCCTCGACGGCGTCTCCCTGCGCGATTACGAATTGCACAACCTGCGCAGCCAGATCTCCGTCGTGAGCCAAAACGTCGTGCTGTTCAACGGCACAGTCGCGGAAAACATCGCCTACGGCGAGGAAAGTTTCGACCGGGAACGGGTAGAGGAGGCCGCCCGCAACGCCCACGCCATGGAATTCATCGCCGAGCTCGAAGACGGGCTCGACACCCAGGTCGGCGACGACGCTAGTCTGCTTTCGGGCGGCCAGCGCCAGCGCATCGCCATCGCCCGGGCCCTGCTCAAGGACGCCCCGATCCTGATTCTCGACGAAGCGACCTCGGCCCTCGATTCCGAATCCGAACAGCACGTGCAGGAAGCCCTGCAATTACTCACCCGCGGCAGAACCACCTTCGTCATCGCGCACCGGCTCTCCACCATCGAAAACGCGGACCGCATCCTGGTGCTCGAAGCAGGGCAGGTAGTCGAATCCGGCAATCACGCCGAATTGCTGGCCAAAGGCGGCTACTACTCCCGCCTCCGCGCCATGCAATTCTCCGATATCGATCTATGAATTTTCTCGAACGCGCCTGGTACGAGGGACGTCCATGGCTCTACCTGCTATGGCCGCTCGCCATGCTGTTCCGGGGAATTGCCGCGTACCGGCGAAGGCGGCACAGCGCGGGCGCGAAACCCCTCGGCAAGCAGCCGGTTATCGTAATAGGCAACATCACAGCCGGCGGCACAGGTAAGACTTCGCTGCTGATCGCCCTGGCGCTCGAACTCAAGCAGCGCGGGTTCTCGCCGGGAATCATCAGCCGCGGCTACGGCGCCACTGCCACCAACTTTCCGCTGGCCGTGGAAGCCGACTCGGACCCGGACGAATGCGGTGACGAACCGGTGCTCATCGCCGCGAGCACCGAATGCCCCGTGGTCGTGGACCCGGACCGCCCCGCGGCGCTGGCGCATCTGCTGGCTGGATACAAGGTCAACGTCGTACTCAGCGACGACGGCCTGCAACATTACCGGCTGCATCGCGATATCGAAATCGCCGTGGTCGACGGCGCGCGCATGTTCGGCAACGGCCTGCTCCTGCCCGCCGGCCCGCTACGCGAACCGAGGCAAAGGCTGCACGAAGTTGACTTTGTCGTAATCAATGGCGAAGCGGCAGAACCGCTGGAATTGCCGGTGCCGCCATACGAAGCAGCGATGGAGCCGCACTCCCTAGTCAACCTCGCCACCGATGAAGAACGCTCTTTCACCGGAGCCCCTTTCCACGTCGGCAACACCTTGCAACTCGTTTCGGGAATCGGCAATCCGGAGCGGTTCTACGCCTTGATGGAAAGCCTGCCGTATCCGCTCGCCCGCATCGAATTCCCCGACCATCACAAGTTCAGCGAGGAAGATTTCGCCGGCGAGCGCATCGACGCGCACCAGCCCATCGTGATGACCGAA
>CAZUSL010000111.1:0-16235 GCA_964622925.1 uncultured Pseudohongiella sp.
GCCTGGACGAGGCCATCGCCATGCATAACGACGTGCCCCAGGGACTTTCCTCGTGCATCTTCACGCTCGACGTACGCGAAGCCGAGACCTTCCTGTCCGCGGTCGGTTCCGATTGCGGCATCGCCAACGTCAATATCGGCCCTTCCGGCGCGGAAATCGGCGGCGCGTTCGGCGGTGAAAAGGAAACCGGCGGCGGCCGCGAATCGGGTTCGGACGCATGGCAGGGATACATGCGTCGGCAGACGAGCACGGTGAACTATTCGACCGCGCTGCCGCTGGCCCAGGGCGTGAAATTCGACATCTAGCGGTTCACCGGCAAGCGCTGTGTACCGGCGAAATCAGCGCCGGACCAGGCTTGCCCGGGTCAGATGAAGTCCGCCGTCCACGATCAGGGTCTGGCCGGTAATGGCCGGCGAGCCGGCAATGAATTGCAGGATCGCCTCGGCGACGCTTTCCGCGGTCGCGGTTCGGCGTAGCGGCGTATTCTTCAGTTGCCGGTCGAGCGTGGCTTCATAGGCCTTGTCGCCAAGGCCCTGGCGCAGCCAGTCCCCCTGGATGAAGCCCGGGCAGACCGTGTTGACGCGAATCTTCGGTCCCAGCGCCCGGGCCAGTGAAAGACCCATGGTCACGAGCGCGCCTTTCGAAGCGGCGTAAGCGACACTGCTGCCGATGCCGTCGATGCCCGCTGTCGAGGCCACATTGACTACATTGCCGCCCTCCTCCTGCGATTCCATGACAGGCCTGACCGCCCGGATCATCTGGTAAGGACCGATCAGGTTGACCCCGTAGATTTGCTGGAAATCCCCGCTGTCGAGACCATCCAGGTTGTCATGGGCGACAAACCTGGTCGTACCCGCGTTGTTGACGAGAATATCGATCCGCCCCCAGCGCTCGCACGCCGCTCCGGCCATCGCGACGCAGGCAGCGTCTTCGGCAACGGAGCCGCCGAACGCCATGGCGTCCACGCCGGCTGCGCGGCATTCTTCCGCCACGGCTTCGCCGCCGGCCTGATTCGAGTTGTAGTTCACCAGCACATTGCAGCCGAGCGAGGCCAGCAGCTTCGCCGTGGCTGCCCCCACTCCTCTGCTCGACCCGGTAACGATGGCGGCTTTTTCCTGCAGGTCAATCATGTTTCCTGATCCTTATCGAATTGGCATGTGATCCCACGATGGTTACAATACGTAACAGTTCATATGACTCAAGATCACGTCGTCGCGCAAGACTTTAGGGTACACTTCCAGCTTGCGAAGATTCCAGCAGCACAGGCCGGCTCAGGGGTAACTATTTTACTGCCGGCAACGTTTCCACACAGACAGGCAGGATAGCGGCTCCTCCCGTGGCGCGGCCCGGATTCGGCCAAAGAGAGGTTTTAGTGAAGAAACAACAGATTGTGGCGGTCCTGTTACTGCTCGCCCTCTGTGCCTGGCTGTTCATACCGCGCCCGGCCGAAAGCGTCGACGAAGACGAACCGGCCGGCGGAGCGGCGATTACGCCGATCATGGCCCTGGCCGAAGACGCGCCGGCGGGAGATGCGACGGACGTCGCCTTCGTTCGCGCCACCCGCATATCGCCCCAGGTCTACACTTCGACGGTGCGCGTCCGCGGCCGCACCGAGGCCTATCGCCTGGTCGAGGTTCGCGCCGAACAGCCGGGCCGCATCGTCAGCAATCCCATTGCCCGCGGCGCGCGGGTAAGCGAAGGCGATGTCCTGTGCGAAATCGCCGTCGATACGCGGCAGGCCGACCTCGAAGAGGCGATCGCCCGACGCGAACAGGCCGACTTCGAATACGAAGCGGCGCTCGATTTGCAACGCCGCGATCTGCAATCGGACGTCGCCGTGGCGCAATACCGGGCCGCGCTCGAGTCCGCCAGGGCGGCTGTCGCGCGAGCCGAACTCGCGTTGGAGAAAATCAGGATCGTGGCGCCCTTCGACGGCATCGTCGAGACCCGCACGGTCGAAATCGGCGACCTGCTCAACGTCGGCACGGTCTGCGCATCGGTGCTCGACGACGATCCCATGTTGCTCGTCGGACTCGTTCCCGAGCAGGACGTGGGCCGCATCGAAATCGGCGCCGAAGTCAGCGCGGAACTCATCAGCGGCGAAATCATCACCGGACAAGTCATCTATCTTGCGCGCTCGGCTGATCCGTCCGCCCGCAGTTACCGCATCGAGGTGGAAGTCGATCCCGGCCAACTCGCGGTCCGTTCGGGCATCACCACCGAGATGCAGGTCAACGCCTCTCGCATCAGCGCGCATCTGATTCCCCCGTCCGCCCTGACGCTCGACGATGCCGGACTGCTGGGGGTCAAGACCATAGACCGGCGCAACATCGTTGAATTCCGCAATGTGGAAATCGTCGGCGACAATACCAGCCTGCTCAATCCCGGCGTCTGGGTGACCGGCCTCGAAGGTGAAGTCAATCTGATCACCGTCGGCCAGGAGATCGTCTTTCCGGGCCAGACCGTCACTACCGAACTCGCCCGGCCCGAGTAAGACAAGCGGAACCGGATCATGAAATACATCGACGCCGCCGTCGCCAGATCGCGCACCACGCTCACCGCGTTCGCGGCGATCATGTTGACCGGATTCGCCTGCTATCTCGCAATCCCGGTTGAGTTGAACCCGGACGTGCAGGTGCCGATCATCGTCACCACGGTGATTCACGAAGGCATTTCGCCGGAAGATTCCGAGCGCCTGATTTCCAAGCCCGTGGAAGTCGAACTCAAGGCGCTCGACGGCATCACCGAATACACCACGTTCTCAAGCGAGAACGCGGCCACCATCGTGGCCGAATTCGACATCGACATGGACTCCCAGGCCGCGCTCAACGAATTGCGCGAGGCCATCGACCGCGCCAAGGTCTGGTTTCCTCCGGACACCGAGGAGCCGATCATCCAGGAAGTCTCCGCGGCCGGCGTGCCGGCGGTAAATATCGTCATTACCGGCGACGGCGTACCCGAACGGGCGCTGTTGCGCATTGCCGAGGAATTGCAGAGCCGCATCGAAATCCTCCCGGATGTGCTCGAAGCGCAGATGGTCGGCAACCGCGAAGAGTTGATGGAAGCCATCATCGACCCGAACAAGCTGGAGACCTACGGTTTTCCCAGCACCATCGTCGGCCAGGTCGTACTCGGCAACAACCGCCTGATTCCCGCGGGCCAGATCGACACGGGCAGCGGCAGTTTTTCGATCAAGGTGCCGGGCCTGATCGAAGACCCGGACGATCTGTTCGATCTGCCGCTGGTATCCAACGATCTCGGCGTACTGACAGTGGGCGACGTGGCCAGCGTACGGCGCACTTTCAAGGACGCCACCCGCTATTCCTACGCCAACGGCTCGCAGTCGATCTCGCTCAATGTGATGAAGCGCAAGGGCTCGAACCTCGTCGAGGCGATGGAAGCCATCGACGAGGTCGTCGAGGAAATCCGGCCCCAGTTGCCACCGGCGGTGACGGTCGCCTATATCAACAATACCGCGCCGCTCGTACTCGAACAGAACATGGGGCTGCAAGGCAATATGGCCACGGCGATGGCGCTGGTGCTGATCGTTGTGATCGCCGCGGTAGGCGTCCGTTCGGGGCTGCTCGTCACCCTGGCCGTGCCGTTCTCGTTCTTCTTCGCATTCATCATCATCACCATCATGGGTTTTACATACAATTTCATGGTGATTTTCGGCTTGCTGCTAGGGCTCGGCATGCTCATCGACGGGGCCATCGTGCTCGTCGAATTCGCCGACCGCAAGATGGCCGAAGGATTGAACAGCCGCGAAGCATACAAGGCGGCTGTCGAGCGCATGTTCTGGCCGATCACGGCATCGACTGCGACAACGCTGGCGGCCTTCCTGCCGATCATGTTCTGGCCCGGCGTCTCGGGCCAGTTCATGAGCTATCTGCCGATCACCGTTTTCGCGGTGCTGATCGGTTCGCTGTTCTATGCCTTGCTCTTCGCGCCGGCCATCGGCGCCCTGATCGGGAGATCGAGCGACGCCGACAGGAAGTATCTGCGCGCGCTGGAGGCGGGAGATCCGCAAAAGACCGGCGGCATAACCGCGCTTTACGCGAAACTGCTCGGTCTTGCCGTGCGTTTCCCGGCCTGCGTGTTCGCGCTCAGCATAATCACGCTGATTACCATCGTCAGTTCCTATTTCACCTTCGGCAGGGGCGTCGAGTTTTTCACCGAGACCGAACCCAATCAGACAACCGTGAACGTATTTGCCCGGGGTAATTTTTCTCCCGCGGAATTGCGCGACATCATGCTCGAAGTCGAAGACCGCGTCCGCGAAGTCGGCCATTTCAAGGGCATCGTCACCCAGTCGGGCGCCGGCATGCAACTGGGCGGAGATTCACAGACCGCCCCCGACCTGATCGGCTCGATCTACATCGAGATGACCGACCGCAGGGACCGCGACGTGAGCGGCATCGAACTGGAAAATCTCTATCGCGAAGCGATCGCCGATCTGCCGGGCGCGCGCGCCGAAGTCGTGCCGATCGAGAACGGTCCGCCGGTAGGCAAGGAAATCCAGCTCGAACTCTCCGGCGAAGATCTCGATCTGCTGTTCAGCGAAGCCCGGCGCGTTCGCACGTACATGGAAGACGTCATGACGGGGCTGATCGACATCGACGACACCGCGCCGGTGCCGGGCATCGAATGGGAAATCACCGTGGACCGTGCCCAGGCGGCAATCATGGGCGCCAGCATGGCGGAAATCGGTTCCGCCATCCAGATGATGACCAACGGCGTGTTCATGGGCGTGTATCGTCCAGACGACAGCGAGGAAGAAGTCGATATCCGCCTGCGTTATCCGCAGGAATACCGGGGGCTGGACCAGATCGACTCGATCCGCATCGCCACCGCGAGCGGACCGGCGCCGGTAAGCAGTTTCATTACCCGCGAACCCAAGCCCCAGGTCAGTTCGATTCAGCGCGTGAACGGCAACCGCGTGGTTTACGTGCGCGCCAACCCCGCGCCGGGAATCGTGGCTGACAACAAGGTGCAGGAACTGCAGGCCTGGCTCGACGACAATCCGCCCGTGGCGGGAGTGGAATATCAGTTCCGGGGCGCCAACGAAGAGCAGGCGGAATCCGCGGCCTTTCTGACCCAGGCTTTCGCGCTGGCGATGGCGCTGATGGCGATTCTTCTCATCACCCAATTCAACAGCTTCTATCAATCGCTGCTGATTCTCTCGTCGATCCTGCTGTCGACTTCCGGGGTGCTGCTCGGGTTGCTGATCACCGGCCAGACATTCAGCGTAATCCTGACGGGCATCGGCATCGTGGCGCTGGCGGGAATCATCGTCAACAACAATATCGTCCTGATCGACACTTTCAACGTGCTGCGCCGGGGCCATCCGGAATGGAACCTGCGCGAAGTGATCGTGCATACCGGCGTGCAGCGCCTGCGACCCGTATTCCTGACTACCTTCACCACCGGATTCGGCCTGCTGCCCCTGGCTATGCACGTTTCCGTCGATCTCATCGGCGCCGAGATCGAAGTCGGCGGCCCGATCACTTCCCAATGGGTCGCATTGGCTTCCGCCATCGTATTCGGTCTCTCGTTCGCTACCATTCTGACCCTGATCGTGACGCCGGCCATGCTCGCCCTGCCCGACAGCCTGCGGAACACGTGGAACGGGCTGATGCGACTGATCCTGCCGCGCAGGCTCCGCTACAGCGCCTGAGCCGAAAGCCCGTATCGCCATATGCTTGTAAGCCCTCGCGGGACTATGTGAGAATCGTTTCAGGGACATCGCGGTAGCATTCATGGGCCTCCTGCTCGCCTTCTTTTTCGTCAGCCTCTGCTTCTCCTTTCTTTGCTCCATCCTGGAAGCGGTGCTGCTCAGCGTCACGCCTACTTATGTCGGCATACTCGAAAAACAGGGCTCGCGCGTAGCCGGAGACCTGGCCGCCTTCAAGGAAGACATCGACCGTCCGCTGGCGGCGATATTGACCTTGAACACCATCGCCCACACGGTCGGCGCCATCGGTGTCGGCGCCCAGGCGACCGTGCTTTTTCCGAACTCGGAAATGATCCTGTTCGGCCTCAGCATCCCGACGAACTGGGAAGCCGTCGTCGCGGTGATCATGACCCTGTCGATATTGATCTTCTCGGAAGTCATTCCCAAGACCATCGGCGCCAATAACTGGGAGGCGCTGGCGCCGGCGGCGACGCACACGCTCAAGGTCATGCTCATCATTCTGTGGCCCCTGGTCTGGCTGAGCCAGTTCATCACCGGCAAGTTGAAGAACGACAAGGACCGGGCAGTGCTGAGCCGCACCGACCTGGCGGTGATGACCGACATCGGCACCGAATCCGGCGTGCTGGAAGAAAGCGAACGCAGAATCATCCACAACCTGCTTGCTTTCCGCGGCATACAGGCGGCCGACGTGATGACGCCTCGCATCGTCGTGGTGGCGGCCAGCGAAGACATGAAATTGCGGGATTTCCACGATGGCCACGAGGAACTGCCCTTCTCGCGCATACCGGTCTACGAAGGCAAGAACGACAATGTCACGGGCTATGTGCTCAAGGACGAAGTATTGCTCAACCTGGTGGATGAACATAACGACATGGTGCTGAAGGGTCTGCGCAGGGATATCATCGCCGTGCACAAGACCGCCACCGTGCCTGACCTGCTCGACATGTTCATCGCCAAGAAAGAGCATATGGCCGTCGTCGTGGACGAGTTCGGCGCCATGGAAGGTATCCTGACCATGGAAGACATCATCGAAACCTTGCTCGGACTCGAAATCGTCGACGAATCCGACGATACCGAGGACATGCAGGCCCTGGCGCGCAGAAACTGGAAGCGACGCGCGCAGAAGCTCGGGATCATTCCCGTAAAAAACCCCTGAGCGAGCAGGTACGCTGGCCTATTGTGATAAATTGTTACCGGCAGGGAATCCTGTCGGCCTCATGCTAAGATCAATGACAGTTCATTCGCTGTACGCCCCCCCGTAAACAGCGAATGGATAGCTGAAGGCGGGGCTCGCGAGTTTACTTTCTTTATCGTTCCCCCTAAACGAATGGAATTACTGGCGGTGCTTCCCTTCAGCGACCTTTAATCTTCCCGCCTAATCAAGACTCGAAAGCAGCCAGGCCCTGCGCAAGGCTTGTTGTTTGCGCAATTCGTCCATGTGGCCGTCGGACTGAATGATCAGGTGCGTCTCGGCGATGCGAATGCCTTCGTGCAAGCGTTCGATCTTGCGGATATCGGGAGTCTTCGCCTGCTGCGCGAGTTGCAGTCGCGTCTTGAACAATTTACGAGCTTCACGCAGGTGGGGAACCGTGCGGCCGTCAAGGTCGTAGCGCAATGCGTCGACATGCCACCTCGTGACCTTTTCGAGCCCCTGCTCCAGATTTGCGGCGTCATAGGCATAAATCCTGCCGTAAAGATGCAGCAACAATGCATTGAGGTCGTCGACCCGCCGCCAATTCTCATTTGCGACCTCGCTCGCAATCAGGCCATCGAGAATCTCGAACTGGCTTTCGTGGTACAGGCCCCGGGTCATGCGGGTGGTCTGCAGCGCTTCCTGCAACACCGAAATCGCCTCGTCGTGATTCGACTGTTCCTGCAGGAAATGCGCGCGCAACAACATATCGTCCACATGGACGGCATTGTTCACAAGACTGTTGCTTGACTGAAGGGTCTGGGAAGCGGTTTCAGACGAGAAGATTACTGCTGCTGCGGCGATCACCAGCCAGCCTGCCGCAACAGCCCTGGAAACGGAAATCTTCCATTGGCGTGTGCGGAACATGACTGAAACCTCCGGGCGACTGGGGTCTTCTCTTGCCCGGAATATTGTCCAATTGGCGCTCTAAATCAAGGAAAATCGGGGAAATTTTTCAATAATGTGACATATATGTGACAAGAAATATTGTAACTCACTGTTTTATATGGGGTGAAAATTCCCTGCACCATTTTGGTGCTATCTATAGGTCCGATTGGCCAAAACCGATTCCGCCAGCAGAAGCAGCATTGCAAGACCCAGAATCCACCACCAGATCCGCTGCGGCCGCTCGAGTTCCTCGACCAGTTCCGCCATCTGCACTTCTCTCGATCGCACGACATCGGTATCGGGATTGATGATGGCGTCGGTCAAGGTGGAAACCGCCACGCGCGCGAGCGTGGATTCGCCGGCTTCGGTATTCACCGCGAAGTTCTGCAGGGCGCCGTCGACCTGCGCCTGGATGATGCCCGGTATATCGGCTTCGACGACGAAATTTTCGTTGCGGAAGTCCAGCGCCGCGCCGTCGGGACCCTGCACCGCCGCCACGGCGCCGGAGCCGTTGATATCGACCGAAAAGCGGTCCCCGACCTGGTACGCGCGCTGCTTCAGTTCGGGCTGGACGAGATGGCGCAGGGTTTCATGCACGAAAGGCAGGAACAGTCCTTGCAGCGGCAGGTTGTTCCATTCGAGGTCCATGCTGGAAGCGAACAGCAGAACCTTGCCTTCGCCGAATTCCTGCTCGACCAGGGCTGGCATGGCGTTGTCGAATTGCATGAGCACGTCGGCCTCAAGGTTGGGCGCGAGCCGCCAGTGATCCTGGAAGCGGGCCGACCAGTCGGTGTCGAGCGAACGGAACACGGGATGGCGCCGGTCGTAGTCGGCGATGACCAGGTAGTCGCCGGCATCCGCCGGATCGGGGCTCGCCAGCGTGGCGGGACTGATTCCCTCGAATTGCCGGTTGAACCTTTCCGGATCGACCTGATCCCCCGGCGCGATCAGCAAGGCGCCGCCGCCGCGCACATAGTCGGCGAGATCACCGGCCTGGCCATCGCTGAGCGCGCCGACGTTGAGCAATACCGCCACGTCGTTCTGCGCGAGCGCCGCGGCGCTCAATTCGGCCGGCTCGAGAGCCTGCAGACGGAACGGCGACTCGCTCGATCCGCCGACGGCGAGACTGAACCAGTGGCCCTCGTCGTCGAACCATTGATCCGAGGCTTCGCCGTTGACGAGCAGGATACGGATGCCTGGCAGGACATCGACGGTGAAATACCAGGAATTGTCGGCGAAGAAATCGTCACCGGCGAGTTCGATGCGGCCGACATGGCTGCCTTGTTCGGGGAAACTCGCATTGAAGCTCACCACCCGCTCGGAACGGTCGTCGAGTTCCACCGACTGGCTGTCGACGACCTGGCCGTCGATGAACAGGCTGAGGTCGGCGCGTTCGCGGAACAGCGAGCCGGTCGAGCGGACCCGGGCCAGGATCTGCTGTTGAAGTTCGTCTTCGAGCAATTGTTCGGGTGAGCGAACGTCGGTAAGCGTGAGATTGACCGATTCGGGCACGCCGACATCGATGCCGCTGAAACGGATTCCCGGCGCCAGTTTCCAGTTCTCCTCGAAGTTCGCCATGCCGCCTTCCTGGAAATCCGAAATCAGGTACAGCGCGCGATTCTCGAAGCGGGAAGACTCCAGCAACTGGTTCGCCAGGCGCAGCGCCGGCATGAAATTCGTCGAACCATAGCCCGGCTCGGTTTCCCGCAGCAACGCGTCTACGCTTTCGAGATCGGTGTTGAACTCGCGCACCATGCCCACGCTTTCGTCGAAGGTCACCAGGGCCACCTCGTCACCCGCGTTGAGATCGTCGAGCAGGTCGAGCGCCTCGCTCCTGGCTTCCTCGAACACGTCCTCGTAGCGCATGCTCATCGACACGTCGAGCAGCAGCACCGCGGACTGCGGGTCCGAATCGAGCAGCCGCGCCACCGACTGGTTGATCAGCGGGCGGGCGAAGGCGAAGACCAGCAAGGCGATCAATCCCGCGCGCAGGGCCAGCAACAGCAATTGCTGCAAATGCTGGAACAGCACGAGCTTGCGCGAGGTCTTCTTGAGAAAGCGCACCGTGCTGAACATCATCTTCGGCGGCTTTTCCCTGCGAATCAGATGGATCGCCACGGGTATGAGCGCGGCGAACAATCCGAGCAGGAACAGCGGCGTCAGAAATACCATCAGAAGCTCCTCGCCCGCCTGAGCATATAGGCCGAAAGGGCCTGGTCGAGGGGCTGGGCGGTGTCCATCAGGCAATAATCGACGCCGCTGCCCTGGCATTTCTTGCGGCAGAAATCCAGGAACTCGTTGACATGCTGCAAATAAGACTTCCGGATCGCCACCGGCGAGGTGATGAAGCTCTCGCTGTTTTCCATGTCGATGAACTCGGTCGCCTCGGTGAACGGGAAGTCGAGTTCGGCATGGTCCATGATCTGGAAAGCGATCACGTCGTGGCCCAAGGCGCGCAGATTCTGCAAGGTGCGGATCACGCGTTCCTCGTCATCGAGCATGTCGGTGATGAGAATCACGAAGCTCTTCTTGTAGAGCGACATCGCCAGGTCGGTCAGCGGCTTGACGACATCGGTGCCGGCGCCGTTTTCGACCTTCGCGAGCGAGCGCAGGATGCGCATCAGGTGCATCTGCCGGCACTTGGGCGGGATGAATTCGCGGATTTCCTCATCGAAGACGATCAATCCCACGGCGTCGCGCTGGCGCATGATGAAATACGCCAGCGCCGAGGCCAGGGTAATGCCGTATTGCAACTTGGTGAACGAGCCGGTTCCGTACGCCATGGAGGCGCTGGAATCGAGCAGGATGACGCAGCGCACATTGGTCTCGTCCTCGTATTGCTTGACGTAGAACTTGTCGCTGCGCGCATAGAGCCGCCAGTCGACGTGGCGCATGTCGTCGCCGGGATAATAATGGCGGTAGTCGTTGAATTCGACGCTGAAACCCCGGTCGGGGCTCTTGTGCAAGCCGGACAGGAAGCCCTCCACGGCCACCCGGGCGCGCATTTCCAGGTTGGAAAGCCCCGCCAGGACGGACGGATCGAGAAAATTGAGGGATTCCGACATCGATCCTAGTCCTCGAGATCCGCCGCCGGGGCGGGCACGGCGTCAAGCAGCATGGAAATGACCTTGTCGGTGGTTACGCGTTCCGCTTCGGCATGGAAGTTGAGCAGGATCCTGTGCCGCAGAATCGAATGCGCCAGCGCGCGCACGTCGCCATAGGAGACATTGAAACGGCCGGAAAGCAGGGCCCGCACCTTGCCCGCCAGGATCAGGTTCTGCGAGGCGCGGATGCCTCCGCCCCAACTGACCCAGTCCCGGATGAATTGCGGCGCGGTCTCGGATTGCGGCCGCGAGGCATGCACCAGGCGCACGGCGTAACGGATGACCGCCTCCGCCGCCGGTACCTGCCGCGCGATGCGCTGAAAATCGAGGATGTCCTGTCCGCCGAGCGGATGCGCCAGCGGATTGTCGTAAGTCTGGGTGGTCGTGGTGACGACGGTTATCTCGTCGGATTCGGACAGGTAGTCGAGTTCAATCTTGAACATGAAGCGGTCGAGTTGGGCTTCGGGCAACGGATAAGTGCCTTCGAGTTCGATCGGGTTCTGGGTCGCGAGTACGAAGAACGGCGCCGACATCGGATGCGTCCTGCCCGCCGCGGTCACCTGGCGCTCTTCCATCGCTTCGAGCAATGCCGACTGGGTCTTCGGCGGCGTGCGATTGATCTCGTCCGCGAGCAGAATATTGGTGAAAATCGGCCCGGGGACGAATTTCAGACTGCGATGGCCGTCGGTTTCTTCGACGACCTCGGACCCGACCACGTCGGCGGGCATCAGGTCCGGCGTGAACTGGATGCGGCTGAACTTGACCTGCAGGATATCGGCCACGGTCTTGATCAGGAGCGTCTTCGCCAGTCCCGGCACGCCCGTGACCAGGCAATGTCCGCCGGCGAACAGCGCGATCAGCAATTCGTCGATGATCTCATGCTGGCCGATGATGACCTTGTGGATTTCCTCGACGATCTTTTCCCTGCCATCCTGCATGCGTTTGACCAGGCTCAGGTCGTCCTGACTTTCCATTACCACCGCTTCTGCTTCTGACATGCCGTGTTTCCTTCTATTGAATGTAAAGTTGCAACTTTATTATTTGCTAGTGACTGAACGCGTAGATCAGGAAGTTTATACCGATCTTGTAGGCCTCGTTCGTATAGCGCGTCGGATAACCCGCGTAAAACGTGTGTTCCCAGCCGTCGCCGAGGTCCGTATTGTAGTTCGCCAGCATCATGACGCGGCCGTCGTCGTCGAGGATCGCGTAGACCTCCGGCGGGTAGCTCGGATCGTCGAGGTTCATGTAGCCGCCGAAATCCCAGGTCACCATGCGTCCGGGCACCTGAGCCACTTCGTCGATGTCGAAAAATATGTGGAAAATCTCGTGGCTGGTGTCGAGTTTGACGATTTCCCGTTCGGGGAAGATCTTGCCGATCTCCATGTACATGTCGTCGAGGTGCGGCTGGCCCCAGAAATCGTCGACCATGACGAAGCCGCCCCGCAACATGAACTCGCGCAGCGCCTCGATTTCCTCGGCGGTGAAGTTCGGACCGCTGTAGCTCGAACCGATCGGCACCCGTTTCCAGTTCATGTAAAGGAAGATGTGTTCGAAGATGCGCGGATCGGTCAATTGCAGATAGGTGTGGTTGCGGGGATTGGTGTCGATGTTGGTGTAGCGTTGCACGCCGCGCAGGAAGTTCTCGTCGGAATCGGGATAATCGGTATCCCACCAGCCGCCGCGGCGGCGATAGGAAAATCCGGCGCCGCCGTGATTGGTGTATTGGCCGCGCACCCAGGTGAATTCGGTGATCTCGTCGCCGTAGATCGAGAGGTCTTCCAGGTCTTCGAATCGGTTTTGTGATTGAGGCTGCTGGGCCTCGGCGGCCGGCGACGCCAGCGCGAACAGCGCCAGCATTCCCGCGGCGAATGCCAGTATCTCCCGGATGCGGCCGTCAATTCTCTTCACTGGCGGGACTTCCATCCAGCGATTGCAACAATACCTGTTGCGCCCGCAGATAACTCGGCGCGGTCTCCAGTGCTTCCAGCACCTGCTGTTTCGCCGCGGCCGGCTGGTCGTTGCGCATGTATGCTTCGGCCAGACTGGTCCTGGCTTCCACCGGATCGGAAACCTCGAGTTCGAGCAGAATCTCGTATTCGGTAACGGCCAGCGGAGAATTCCCGGTTTCGTCCGCCAGCCGGGCGCGCAAGGCATGGACATCGCTTTCGTACGGGTCCACTTGCAACGCCCTGTCGATGTAGTATTCGGCGCGTTCGAAATCGGTCCGCTCGAGCGCCGCCTCGGCCAGAATCAGCGCCGACTGGTCATCGTGCTGTAGATTCTCGAGCAATATCTCAAGCCATCTGTGCTGTTCCTCGCGGTTGCCTTCGCGTTCGTAAATCTGGGACATCACCAGCGCCGGGCTTGGATAGCCCGAATAGCTCGGCAGCAATTCGTGAGCGGCCTCAAGTGCTTCCCTGGCCTCGAGGAAGCTCTCCTCCTTGAACAGCACGATACCGAGTTGCAGATGCGCCATGAAATCGCGCGGGTTCTGCTCGAGCCGCGTGCGCATGTACTGTTTCAGCGAAGCGTTGTTGTAAAGCTCGGAAAGAATCGCACTCGAATTCTCGCGAATGCCGTGGCCGTGACCTTCGCCTTCATCGGGCAGATCTTCCTGGTGCACGTGGACGTTGATCTCCGCCACGCGCCGGTCGATCCAGTTGCGGAAACCGGCGTCGAACTGATTCATCGACACATCGAAGACTTCGCGGAAACGCTCGCTGTCTTCCTTGATCAGGCCGTATTGCACAACGAGTTCGCGCAGCTTCTCGAAACCGAAGGTTTCCTCGATATAGTCCACTACCAGGTAGGACTGGAAATAGGCGAAGCCCAGGTCGGCATTGCTGCGCGCCCCGCTGAAGGCCGCGTTCAACTCCGAAATCGGCAGATACTGGTTGTTCTGGGCCGCGCGTACGAGGTCGAGTCCCTGCCTGCGGCCCCAGTAGGACCTTCCTTCCCGCTCTTCCCACACCGAAATGCCTTCGGACAGCCAGCGCGGAATGCGATTGCCGGTCATCTGCAAGGTGATGACGTGGGAAAACTCGTGCCAGGCGATTTCCTGCCAGTTGGCGCTCAAGGTGTCAGGCGAGATCAGGGTCACGACCTTGCCGAAGCAGATGCCCACGAGCGGGCCGATATCGGGCAGTCCCACCGAGCGCACGGCGAAATCCTGGGTGTTTTCGAACACTTCGATCAGCACCGGATACTCGGGTTCGAAATCCCACTTCGCCACCAGCCTGTCCCAGGCTTCCTCGAGCATGGCCTCCATATAGGGCCAGAGAATCCGGGCGTCGCGCGGCGGCATGTGTACCAGGAAATGCTCGCTTTCCAGCGTGGCGTATTCTTCCAATGTGTCGAACACGGTCAGCAGGTTCGACGAAAGCACGTTGAAGGGGTCGTTCTCGAAACCGATTTCGAGATTCGCCCGGCCTTCGGCCTCTTCGCCGAGGCGGATCAGATTGCTGCCGAGCAAGGTGTAGCCGCGCCAGTATTGCGGGTCGGCCTCGATCGAGGCGCGGGCGTATTCCACGGCTTCGGTAAAGCGGTAATTGCTGCCGAAATGCTCAGCGACATCCGCCAGGAATATCGGGTTGTTCGGGCTGAACGCCTCCACCTGGGCGGCATGCAACGCGTAATCCGTCATGCGCTCTTCCATCGCCGCCTCGGAAGCCAGGGCGCTGAGTACGCCGAGTGCTTCAGGGTTCAGGTTGAGCGCGCGGGAGAAATGGCCGGCGGCTTCCTCCCCGCGGCCGCTGCGTTGCAGGATACGGCCAAGCATTTCCATCGCCGGCACAGAATTCGGGTTGATCGCCAGGGCGCGCTGCAAGGCGCGTTCGTCGCCGGTGATCTTCGCCATGCCGACCAGGGCGGGCGTATAGCGGCCGTTGATCTCAAGCGCGTCCGCGTAGGAACGTTCCGCCTCGCCTTCGTTGTATTTCTCAAGGAACAGGTCGCCCCAGAGCACATGGGCTTCGAGATTGCGCGGATCGGCGCGGGTCGCTTCCTGGAACAGGCTGTTGGCGTCGTGGAAGCGGTCGAGCATCCAGCTCGCCAGCGCCACCATGGCGACATCCGGCGAACTGAATACCAGGCCGTCGTTGTAACGGTCGACGACCTCTTCCAGCAAGGCATAACTTTCCGGCTTGCGGCCGACGAATTGCAACACGCCGGCGTATTGCACCAGGGTGCGCACCGGGGCGCCCTGCACGCCGAGGCCGTCGATGACCGATTCGAGAATCGCCAGCGCTTCCGCCGATTCTCCGGCCATGCGCTTGACCTCGGCCAATTGGGTGCTGACCAGCGGAAAATCTGCATGGTCATCGTCGATCAGGTTCTCGCAGACGCGCATCGCCTCCTGCAGATTGCCCATGGCGGCCAGGGCCCTGCTCGCGCCGATCACGCCCGGGTTGCGATCGAGCCCGTCTGCCTGCTGGAATATCTCGGCGGCAGCGGCATAGGAACCGGTCTGCAACAGATCTTCGCCGCGATACAACGGCGAAGCGCTCTCAGGGTCCGGGCCGGGCGCGGGATCGTCGAACTGGGCAAGCGCGGCCCCGGTCGATAAGAGCAGCGGCAGCATCAGCAGCATGGATCTGGTCAGCAAATTCGTCATGGGTTCAACTCGGGGTTCAATTCGATTAGCCGCGCCGTGGTGCGCGCCAGATCGACCAGCAGTTCCTCCATCCGGCGCCAGTAGTCCTGCTCAAGGTAGTCGCTCTTGCGCCCGCGCAGGATGAAAACCGAGCGCTCGAGTTGCTGCATGCGCGTCTTCAGTTCCAGCGCTTGGCCGCTCAGATTTTCGGTTTCGGCCGCCGCGGTATCGATATAGGCGATCTCCGCCAGGCGCCCATCCGGGTCATCCATCCCCGGGCCGAGGCTGAACCGGGAGTCGCCGTTGTCGTCGAGGCCGGCGTGTTCGGAGGCCAGCCTGCCCTGTTGCTCGTACCATTGCTCGACATTGGCCTTGGCGTAGTTGAAGGCTTCGAGCATGGACACGCGGTTGTTCTTGTCGAGGTCGCCGGCGCGGCCGTCGAGAGCTTCGATGAAATAGCGGGAAAAAACCGGATCGTATCTCTCCGAGGGCGAGCGCGTGGCCGAAATCACCACGCGTCCTTCGCTCGACAGGAAGGTCGAAAAGCCGTAACTGGCGCTCGTGGTATTGATCACGACCATGTCCTGGCGCTCGAACCGGCCGAGGATTTCGCGAAATTCGGCGCCAGTGATGTCGGGGCCGATGATATTGAACTTGGCTTCCTCGCCTTCGCCCGAACCGTGACCAATCAGGTACACCGTCACCTGGTCGCCTTCGCTTACCCTGCAAAGCAGGGCCGCGAAGGCGACCAGGTGACGGTGTACC
>CAZUSL010000112.1:0-10457 GCA_964622925.1 uncultured Pseudohongiella sp.
CTTCGAGACCGAATCGCCGCAGCAGCACGTCCCGCTGTCTCGGCGTCAGCTCCCGCAGCCAGACCGACATCCGGTCGCGCAATTGCTTCCTGCCATGACAATTTCCCGGCTCAGGCGCGGTCGGCTCCGGCAACATTTCCAGCAGGGGAGGCGCATCGATCTCCGCCGAAACAGGCGCATCTATCGAATAGATTCCCGCGTTCAGCGCCATTATCCATTTCACCCTGGCGGGGGACCTGCCGGTGCGCTCGGCGACTTCCTCCACCGTCGGCTCCCGGTACTTGACCGCCATGAGATCGCGTTCGGCGCGTTTGACCACGTTGAGTTCCTTGGCGATATGGACGGGCAAACGGATAATCCGCGCCTGACACATAAGCCCGCGTTCGATGTAATGGCGAATCCACCAGGTCGAATAGGTCGAAAAACGGAATCCTCGTTCGGGATCGAATTTTTCGACGGCGTGTAATAGTCCCAGATTGCCTTCCTCGATGAGATCCAGAAAGGAGAGTCCGCGCCAGCGATAGCGGGTAGCGATTCTGACCACGAGCCGCAGGTTCCCTTCCACCATGCGGTTCCGGCAGTTTTCATTCCCTCGCAAGGCCGCGCGTGCGTATTCGACTTCCTGTTCGGCGGTCAACAGCGGCTTGTAGCCGATCTCCGAAAGATAAAGCTGCGTTGAATCCGGCGCCGGATCCGTGGCTGCCGGACGGACGTATTCCACCGTGCGATCCGGTCGCTCTCCCTGCGCCGCCGAGAAAACGGCGTGGATGTGGCCGAAGTCCTGGATTTCCCGACATCCCTCGCCGGACAACGTGTTTTCGTGCATACGGAATATCCCTCTCCGCCGCCGGCGCGATCCGGCGGCGAACCCAAGATTTAATAAATGATCTACTTTACGAAGCCGGTCTTTCATGACCGGCAAGGGAAGTATAGAAAGAGGAAAGGAAAGTGCTAAATCGAGCGGACGGATCGTTCGGCCGGGGTCGCAGAGACCGCCCGAACGGACGGTCTCCCGGTTCCGGGACGCGCCTTAGCGTTCCTGATATCTCTGCAGGGTCTCCGAAACCACTGCCACAACGCGGCGATTGGCTTCGCGGCCGGCTTCGGTTTCGTTATCGGCTACAGGCAACTGTTCGCCATAGCCTTGCGCCGTGATGCGCCCCGGCGAGATGCCGAAATCCTCGATCAGCCTGTCGCGCACGGCGTCCGCGCGGCGCTGGGAAAGATCCAGATTGTAAAGTGGCGTGCCGACGCTGTCGGTGTGACCTTCGAGTTGCAGCATGACGCCGTCGTATTCGCGCAGGAATTCGGCGAGATCTTCGATCTCGGAAACGTCCTCGTCGCGAATGACGGACTCGTCGAAGTCGAAATTGACCTGCAATTCGAAACGGGCGATTTCCTCGATCAGGATCGGACAGCCGTTGTCGTCCACCGCGTAGTTGGACGGGG
This sequence comes from uncultured Pseudohongiella sp., assembly GCA_964622925.1. Lineage (GTDB taxonomy): Bacteria > Pseudomonadota > Gammaproteobacteria > Pseudomonadales > Pseudohongiellaceae > UBA9145. Next base: position 1,450 of record CAZUSL010000112.1, read on the forward strand.
TATTGGGGCAGTCGTCGTCGGGATCGGGCACACCATCGCCATCGGAATCGGGCGGCGGCGCCACCGCGACGGGCTCGGGCTGCGGCGGGGCGGGCGGCGGTGGATTGCGTTCGCTGAAGTAGTAAACCAGTCCCGCGTTGAAGCCGATATCGCCGTCCCGGCCCAGATAGTTGTACCTGCTCATGCCGGCGCGCAGAACCACCTGGTCCCGCAACTCGAATTCGAGGCCCGCTCCGTAGTTGAGCAAAGTGTCGTTTTCACCGTCGATACTGCTGTTGCCGACCGCGCCGCTCAAGAAAGGCCGCAGCCGGTCTTCGGGTTGTCCCAGGGTGTAGCGCAGACCTACTTCCCAATTGTTCAGATTGGCCTCTTTCTGCATGTCGGCGTAGGTCGGGTCGGCCTCCGTGAATCCGAATTCAGCGCTCCAGCGGCGATCGAAATCGACGCCGAGAACATAGGTAAATCCGACTTCCCTGTCTTCGAGCATGGTTTCCTGGTCGAATTCCAGCAGGTTCAGGCCCGGCGAGAAGTAGTAGACCGGCTCCTGCGCCCGGGCGCTGCCTGCAAACGCGATGCCCGTCACGGCCAACACCGCGTAAAACAGGTTCCGTAGAATTTTTCTGTCGTTCATTTACTTGCTCCCTTGTAGCGTAAATCAGGTTCAGGAACGGAAAATACGGCCTGAATTCGACTTAATCAATTGATTATAGGCGCTATCAGCGCATTGTCCAAAACGACCCTGATTCCGGCCTTTTTCATCCCGGTTTCAACCCGTTTTTCCGGCGCGGGCCGCCTTCCGGCTGGCCATCGTACCGGCGGCGGACTAAAATACCGTTTCTGCGAGATTCCTCCTGAAACAGGGTTTCAACCCTTGCATTACTGGCGAGCGGAAATCCTGCGGTTGCTGCTGGTCCTGGCCGTAACCGCCCTGATCGGCTGGCTTGCCGGCAATATCCCGGCGGCGCTGCTGGTGGGCGTCGCCGCCTATCTCACGATCAATTACCTGCAACTCTGGCGCCTGCGCAACTGGCTCAAGGGAAATCCCTCCGCCACTCAGACCGAACCGCCCGAATCCTTCGGCCTCTGGGGCGAAGTCTTCGATGGCATCTACAAGCTCGGCCGGCAGGAACAGAAGACGCGCGATTACCTGGAAAGCATCATCCGCAAGGCCCAGGAATCCTCTTCGGCGCTCGAAATCGCGGTCATCATGATCGACCGGGAGGGCAGCCTCGTGTGGTGGAACCTGGCCGGCTCGAGGCTGCTCGGATTCGAGTATCCCCGGGACCAGGGCCATCCCGTGACCAATCTGGTACGCGACCCCCGTTTCTCGCAATACTTCCACGACGCCGATTACAGCGAGTCGCTGAAGTTGCCGGCGCCGGGAGACAGTTCGCGCACGCTCGAGTTCGAAATCGCGCTGTTCGGCGAGCGGGAAAGACTGATGATCGTACGCGACGTCACCCGCCTGCATCGCATGGAACTGATGCGCGAGGATTTCGTCGGCAACGTCTCGCATGAACTCGGTACGCCGATTACCGTGATCAAGGGCTACGTTGAAAACATCATGGACAACGTGCGGGATCTGGACGAAAAATGGCGCAAACCGCTGCGGCAGATGCTGCAGCAGTCGACACGCATGGAAAACATCGTCCGTGACCTGCTGATGCTGACGGCGCTGGAAACCAAGGAGGTCAAGAGGCAGCAAAAACCGTTCAATATCAGTCAATTGATTCGAGAAATTCAACAAGATACTGAACAGGTGTACCAGTCCAGAAACCACGAGTTCGATTTTTCCTGCGACCCGGAACTGGAAATCGTCGGCGACCGCGCGGAATTGTATAGCGCCCTGTCCAATCTCGCACAGAATGCCGCAAAATACACCCCGGACCGGGGCGCAATCCGTATCGAGGCCGACTACGCCGGCGAAGGCGAGGTCTTTGAAATTCGTGTCATCGACAACGGCATCGGCGTCGAGCCCCAGCATATCCCGCGCCTTACCGAACGTTTCTATCGCGTCGACGTCAGCCGTTCGTCGGAGACCGGCGGCACCGGACTCGGTCTCGCGATCGTGAAACACATCCTGATGCGGCACGACGCCGACCTGCACATTTCCAGCGAATCCGGCAATGGCAGCACATTCAGTTGCAGGTTTCCGGCCGAACGCATTCGCGGGCCCGACGGGCCCCGCCCGCCGGCGCAGGCGCCCTTTCCCGACCAGCCGCCCCAGATCAACGTGCACTGAGTCTACTCGGAAGAACAGGAGCGCGGCGTCACTTCTTCGGCAACGGTCTCCCTCTGCCCAGGTTGGCGCCGATGACCATGTAGGCGACGTGCTCGGAAATGTTCTTGGCGTGGTCGCCGATCCGCTCCAGCGCGCGGAAAGCCCAGAGAACGATCAGCGCCGCGCTTACGCTCTCCGGATTCTCCATCATGTGCGTGACCGTCGAGCGGATCGCACTATGGTATTCGTTATCGACCTCGACGTCCTCGCCGCGGATCGCGGCGGCGGCTTCGGCGTCCATGCGTGCGAAGGCGTCGAGCGCATGCTTGACCATGCTCAACACGCGGTCGCCTATATTATGGAATTCACCGAGATGAACCGGATCTTCCCCTTCTTCCGCGAGTTGCAGGGCCGAACGGGCGATTCGGACCGCTTCGTCGCCAATGCGCTCGAGGTCCCTGATCGCCTTGATGATTGCAAGGACCAGACGCAGATCGCCCGCCGCGGGCTGCCGCCGGGCGATGATGAGGCTGCACTCGATATCGATTTCGCGTTCGAGCCGGTCGATTACTTCGTCCCGGTCGATTACCTGCTGCGCCAGTTGGCTGTCATGTTCGGCCACCGAGCGCAAGGCGTCGGTCAAGGCCTTCTCGACCTGTCCGCCCATGCGCAACATATGCGTGCGGACCTTTTCCAGATCCTGACTGAACTGGCGCGAGATGTGCGAACCTGTTTCTTCAGCGGATAGCGTCATGCGAGAACTCCCGGCCTTCACCCGTATCTGCCGGTTATATAGTCTTCGGTTTGCCGTTTGACCGGGTTGGTGAAAATCCGGGCGGTCGTATCGAATTCGATCATGTTGCCCATGTACATGAAGGCCGTATAGTCGGAAACCCGCGCCGCCTGCTGCAGATTATGCGTCACGATGACGATGGTGTAGTTCTTTTTCAACCCGGTGATCAGTTCCTCGATCTTCAGGGTCGAAATCGGATCGAGCGCCGAAGCCGACTCGTCGAGCAACAGCACCTCGGGCTCCACCGCCAGCGTGCGCGCGATGACCAGCCGCTGCTGCTGGCCTCCGGAAAGTTCCAGCGCGCTTCTGTGCAGCCGGTCCTTTACCTCGTCCCAGAGCGCGGCCGCCTCAAGCGATTCCTGCACGACCTCGTCGAGCCGGCGGCGCGAGTTAATGCCGCGGATGCGCAGACCGAATGCGACATTTTCGTATATCGACTTGGGGAACGGATTCGGTTTCTGGAATACCATGCCGACCCGGCGGCGCAATTCGGTCACGTCGATCTTCGACGAATAGATGTTCTTGCCTTCGAGCCTGATGCGCCCGGTGACGACGCAGTCGTCCACCAGATCGTTGAGCCGGTTGAAACAGCGCAGCAGGCTGGTCTTGCCGCAGCCGCTCGGCCCGATCAACGCCGTAACCCGTTGCCGCGGAATCGTCAGCCGTATCTTGTCAAGCGCTTGCCGGGTCTTGGCGTAATGCAGGCTCAGATTGCGCACTTCGAGGCAAGGCGCGGGTTCGACCGCAGCCGCGGCCTGGCCGGCGGCCTCGTATTCCCTGTTCATGACCAGGATCCCGTATCCAGCGCCTTGTATCGTTCGCGCAGCCGACCGCGCATGATCACCGCGCTCAGATTCAGCGCGGCAACGACCGCGACCAGCAGAAAGGCCGCCGCGAAGGCCTGCGGCATGGCGGCCTCAACGTTCGGACTTTGCGTTGCCAAGTCGTAGACATAATAGCCGAGATGCATGAATTGCTGTTCCAGGTGCAGATACGGGAACTCGGTGTTCAGTGGCAGCGCGGGCGCCAGCTTGACGACGCCTACCAGCATCAGCGGCGCGACTTCACCCGCGGCGCGGGCCACCGCAAGAATGAGCCCGGTGAGCATCGAAGGCCGCGCCAGCGGCAGGATCACGCGCCACAAGGTCTCGAACTTGGTCGCGCCCAGCGCCAGGCTGCCTTCGCGCAGCGACGCGGGGATGTTCGCAAGCCCCTCTTCGGTGGCGACGATCACGACCGGCAACGTCAACAGTGCGAGCGTCAAAGATGCCCACAACAGTCCGGGCGTGCCGAAAGTCGGCGCCGGCAGCGATTCGGAATAGAACAGGCGGTCGATCTCGCCGCCCGCCAGATAGATGAAGAATCCGAGCCCGAACATGCCGTAGACGATCGAAGGCACCCCGGCCAGGTTGTTGACCGAAATCCGGATGAAGCGCGTCAGCCATCCTTTCGGCGCGTATTCGCTGAGATAGACGGCCGCGACCACGCCGAGCGGCGTAACCAGAACCGACATCAGCAGGACCATCATGGCGGTGCCGTAGATCGCGGGAAGCAGGCCTCCCTCGGTATTCGACTCGCGTGGATCGTCGGTCAGGAATTCGAGCAACCGCGCAAGGTACGTCCCCATGGCTTCGAACCGGTTCATCGCGTTCGGCCGGTAGGCGCGCACGATATCGGCTACCGGCAATTCCACCTCCGTGCCGCCGGCAACGCGGAAAATCGCGGAGTCGCGCTGAATCTGGCGATTCAGTTCGAGCAGGCGCATCTCCTGCAGGCGCAGGCCTTCCATGCCGAGATCGATGTCCGCGATGATCGATCGTTCGATCTGCTCGATTTCATCGCGCAATTGCCTGGCCCGGTCCAGCCGTCGCTGCAGTTCCGACCAGAGAGCCCCGGCGTCTTCCGGCGGCGCCGCGACCGGTTCTCCGTTCTGTTGAATGCCACTCAGAAAACCGTAGAAATTGCCCCATTCCCGGCGTTCCAGCGTCACCAGTTGTTCCGGGTATTCGATTTCGTCGAGCAAGGAGGGCAGGATCCAGGCGAAATCATTGCCGGTGATGTCGCGATTACCGAGCTTGAGCAGTTGGCGCTCGATCCTGTCGCCGCTCAGCGGCGCGCCGGTCGCGGAAAACCGCAATTGCCCGGCATCGACCGTTTCGCTGTCCGCGATTTCGCCGATCACGGTAACCGGCGGATCCATCGCCAGGTAGTTCGCCTGCAACACCGGTTTCGGCCAGAAATGCCCCAGGCCTCTTGCGCCCAGCAGCAACAGCAGGCCGAAGACCATGGCCAGGCAGGCGGCGACCGCGGCGGCATTGAGCCATATCCAGGGTGCTCCGCTGCGGTACCAGCCTGATATTCCGCCGCTCATATCGTCCGATACCTTTTGCGCAGGCGTTGCCGCACGAGTTCGGCAATCGTATTGAGCGCGAACGTGAACAGCAGCAGCACCAGCGAGGCGAGAAAGAGAATCCGGTAATGCGTGCTGCCGACTTCCGATTCGGGAATCTCGATCGCCAGGTTCGCAGCGAGCGTGCGCATGCCCTCGAACAGGTTCATATCCATGATGGGCGTATTTCCGGTTGCCATCAGCACGATCATGGTTTCGCCCAGCGCCCTGCCGAAACCGATCATCAGCGCGCTGAGAATCCCCGGCGCCGCGGCAGGCAGTATCAGCCAGACCATCGTCTGCCAACTGTTCGCGCCGAGCGCCAGCGCGCCATAGCTCAGGTGGCGCGGCACCGTGAAAATGGCGTCGTCGGCGATCGAATAGATCGCGGGAATTACCGCGAACCCCATCGCGACGCCGACGATCATTGCATTGCGCGAGACATAGTCCAGCCCCCAGCGCAGCGACAGCCAGTCCCTGAGACTGCCGTCGAACAGCCAGCTTTCGAGCGGAGGAGCGAGCAGCCAGGCCAGCCAACTTGCCAGCAGCAGCACAGGGAACAGAACCGGCAGTTGCCAGCCTTCCTTTAGTCCGGCCTCGAATCGTTCCGGCAAGCGCGCCATGGCGGCGCTCGCCAGCACCACCGAAATCGGCAGCAACAATGCTCCAAGCGCCAGCGCGGCAAGATTCGCGTCAACCAGCGGCGCCAGCCAGAGGCCGGCAAGGAAACCGATCACCACCGTCGGCAAGGCCTCCATGAGTTCGATCAGGGGCTTGATCTGGCGCCGCATTCCCGGCGACATGAAATAGCCCGTATACACCGCGGCGCAGACCGCCAGCGGCGCCGCGAAAATCATGGCGTAAAGCGCCGCCTTCAAGGTGCCGAAGGTCAGCGGCGCCAGGCTGTACTTGGGTTCGAAGGCATCGTCAGCGGCCGTCGTCTGCCAGACCAGCGCCGGCTCGGTGTAGTTTTCGTACCAGGTTCTCGTCCACAAGGCGGAGAGGGAAAATTCCGCGTGTCGGTTATCGAGCCGCCACAAGGAAAGTCCCCCTTGCCCGTCTTCCAGCAGTAACGCGTCGCCAGCGGGCGCCAGCGCCGCCGCGCGGGCGCCACGGGGAATGGCGCCGCCGGGTCCGCGGCGCAGACTTTCGGCTTCCGCGGTGGCGTTGACCAGGGCCAGTTCGCCCTGCTCGCCGATGGCGACGAAATTGCGCCGGCCCCGTTCCACGTCGACGGCGGCGACCGCGCTGTCGAACAACTCGAAACGGCGCACCTGGCGCATACGCGCCGAATCGCCTTCGCGCACGATGAGCCATTGTCCCACACCGCCACTGCTGTCCCCCGCGAGCAGGGACATGCCGCCGGCAAGCAGCCGCACGTCCGTAAGCCGCGCCGGGGCCGCGGCGAGCGCGACCGTATCCACGACGCGCGCGCCGGTTTCCGGGCCGAACTGGACCAGGCTCAAGTCTCCGGATGCGGAGATGAGGAACATCCATCGGGAATCCTCGGTCAACAGGATCGTGTCGGCGTCCGCCGCGTCGATGGCAAGCTCACGGCGCACGCTCGCCGCCGCCGGTTGCGGCGCCGCCGCGAGCGCGGCCGGGTTCAAGTCCGCGTCCTCTTCCAGCAGGACCGCGCGGCCGCTCGCGCCGATGGTTGCGATAGCGATGCGGCCTTGCCCGATCCGCAACGCCAGCGCGCGCACAGGTTCATCCGACAGCAGCCGAAACGGCTCCCGACCGAACGGAAACTCCAGGCGCGGTGAGACCACCCCCGTGCCCGGCTCCGACGATGCATTCCAGCCCACGACCAGCACCCCCCCGTCGGCGTATCCCGCCGCGAACAGGCCACTGCCGCCCGCATCCCTGGCAACGGCAGTCAGGCCCGCACTCGCAGCGGCCGCCAGGCTCTCGCCGACTAAGGGTTCACCTCCGGCGAGATCGTAGAATTCGACCTGGCCCTGATCGTCCAGGCGCAAGGCCACGCCGGACGCCGCGTCGACTTCGAGCAGTCGCGCCGAACCCGGGACCGGTTCGGGGAAATATTCACCCTCGGACATTTCGGCGCCCCCGAACAGGGGCAGCACTTCATAAACCAGGTAGAAAAAGATCAGCAGAATCGCACAGATGATGCCCAGGCCGCCGATCGAAACGACAATTCGCGCGGTTCGGTCCCAGAAGCGGCGTTGCGGATTCGAAGCCATGCCGGCAACCTATGGCGCCAGAGCGTCCAGGGATTCGCCCGCCAGCGCCGCCGGCAGCGGGATATAGCCGCTGCGCGAGACGATCTCCTGTCCCTCGCGGGACAGCACCATGCGGATGAATTCACGTTCGAGCGGAGGCAATGAGCCTCCGGCCGGCCGATTCACGTAAAACAGCAGATAGCGCGTAAAGGGATATTCGCCGGCCACGGCCTGCGCGGGGGTGGTGATCCTTTCTTCTCCGGCATGGCGCCAGGAGACCGGCACGATGCGTACGCTCGAGGTGCTGAAGGCGATGCTGGCGTAACCGATACCGTTCAAGGTCGAACCGATCGCCTGCACCAGGGAGCCCGAGCCTGACTGTTCGTTCACCGCAGCGTGAAAATCGCCCCGGCACAGTGCTGTTTCCTTGAAAAAGCCATACGTTCCGGATACCGAATTCCGGCCGAAGGCGAGTATTCCGCGGCCACTCCAGGGTTCGGGCAGCCCCATCTGACGCCAGTTCCCGATGCGTTGCCCTGCGCCGCAGCGCAAGGTGGACGAAAAGATCGCGTCTATCTCGGCCAACTCGATCCGCGGCAGCGGATTGTCCCGGTGCACAAGGATCGCGAGCGCGTCGAGCGCGACCGGAACCGGCGTGGGCGGGTAGCCGTAGCGGGCGGTGAACGACTGGATTTCCGCGCGCCGCATGTTGCGGCTCATCAGGCCGATATTGGCCGTGATCTCGGTCAGCGCAGTGGGCGCGGCGGAAGACCCGGTCGCCTGAATCTGGATGTTGACGTTCGGATAAATGCGCTTGAATTCTTCCGCCCAGAAGGTGGTCAGGTTGGCGACGGTATCGGAGCCGGTTGCGGACAAGGTTCCCGAAACGCCGCTTACCGCCTGGTATTCCGGCAGGCCGGCTTCGGCCGCTGCCGCCGGCTGCGTCAACGCCGGCAATAGCGCAAGACAGGCAAACCAGGAACGCAAAAAGTAACGCAAGGTGGAATTCAACGGTCCGTGCTCATGGCGTCATAGTGTAAGGCATATGCTAGTATCTTGCGTGGATTCCCTGGATTTTCGAGTTCAATCATGGCCGTTGCTGACGGATTTCCGGCGCTCACGCTGGTCGGTAACGAAACCGAGCATCCGAGCGAGGCGCACGACAATCTGCATACCGATGACCTCGGCAAGGGCGAGGACATCGATCTGAGTCATGGCGGCTACCTGGAAAACCGCGAACTCAGCTATTTCAAGTTCAATCTTCGCGTCCTGTCCCAGGCGAGCAATCCGGAACATCCCCTGCTCGAGCGATTGATGTTCCTGCTGATCTTCAGTTCCAATCTCGACGAATTCCTCGAAATCCGCGTGTCCTGGCTAAACAAACAATTGCAAATCGACATGCAGAAGCCAGACCCTGACGGC
>CAZUSL010000113.1:0-2425 GCA_964622925.1 uncultured Pseudohongiella sp.
GAATGGTCCGGCTGCCGGCTTCAGCCAATTCGCCGCCGGCCGGCGGCTGCCCCGGTGGCGTAGCGGGAACGGGTTCGGGCGGAGGCGACGCACCGATTCGCAGCAGATGCTGACTGAGAATGCGGCCGCCGGGCCAGGTGGTATCGAGGATTACCGTCGAACTCGATTCGGGGATCGGCTGCTCCGTGGTCAATACGACCCAGGCGCCGTCCGGACCGGTTTCAACATGCAACCTGATGCTCGACAGAATTTCGTAGCGGATTGCGTCCGCCTGCTGATAATCGGCAACCGAGGCTATTGCGATATCCAGTTCGGTGGGCCGCACGTCGCCGAGATCCATCAGCGGCACCCGCGCGCGCAAGGGATCGCCCGGGTCCGATTCCACTTCGAGCACACCGAGGCCGACAGCGCCGGCGAGATTTGCCGTTAACGCCAGCAGCAACCCTGCGAGAACGAACGTCGGAAATCTTTTCAACGCCGGAACCTGCCCTGTCATGCGATACGGATACCGCTTGTCGCAATATTGGCAGTATTCACGATAAGTATTCTTCAAGCAACAATTCGGCGATCTGTACCGTATTCAGCGCTGCGCCCTTGCGGATATTGTCGGCCACGATCCACAGATTGATACCGTTTTCCATCGAAATGTCTTCCCGGATGCGGCCGACGAAGACGGGATCGGTGGCCGCGGCATGTTCGACCGGAGTCGGATACTCATTCGAATCGGGATCGTCGATCACGCTCACGCCGGGGGCCGCAAGTAGCAGATCCCGCGCTTCCGCCGCCGAAATCGGCCTTTCGGTCTCGATCTGCACCGCTTCCGAATGTCCGTAGAACACGGGAATGCGCACACAGGTGGCGCTGACGCGAATCGAATCGTCGCCGAGAATCTTGCATGTCTCCCAACTCATTTTCATCTCTTCCCGGGTATAACCGTTGTCCAGGAATTTATCGATATGCGGCAGGGCGTTAAATGCTATCTGGCTCGGAAACACTTCGGCTTCCGGCGGCCGGCCGTTAAGCAGCGCCGCGGTTTGCCGCGCCAGTTCCTCTACCGCCGCGCGTCCCGCGCCGGAAACCGCCTGGTAGGTGGCGACGCTGATTCTGCGAATACCCGCCGCATCGTGAATCGGCTTCAGCGCCACGACCATCTGCATGGTCGAGCAGTTCGGATTGGCGATGATGTTGCGATTGCGGTAATCGGCCAGGCAATGCGGGTTGACCTCGGTCACGACCAGCGGGATATCGTCGTCGTAACGAAAACATGAGGTATTGTCGACCACTACGCAGCCGGCATCGGCGGCTTTCGGGGCATATTCCTCCGAAATCGAGCCGCCGGCGGAAAAAAGCCCGATCTCGACCTTGCTGAAATCGAAGTCGGCGAGGTTTTCCACCGTTATCGGCTTGTTACCGTACATCACGCTCGTGCCTGCCGAGCGCTCGCTGGCCAGGGCGTAAATGTTCTCCACCGGAAACTTGCGTTCCGCGAGAATGCTCAACAGGCTTTCGCCGACGGCGCCGGTGGCGCCGACCACGGCAACGTTGCACTTTTTCATCGCTTGCTTCCGCTCTCAACCGCGGGAGAGAAAATACCAGGGCGACCGCTGTTGCCAGCCCTGCTCGAATGCGCGGATTGCCGCCTCATCTTCCAGGGTAATGCCGATATCGTCGAGCCCGTTCAACAGGCAATGCTTGCCGAATTCATCGACCTCGAATTCCTCCTCGCGGCCGTCGGGCCTGACGATGGTCTGCCGGGGCAGATCGATCCGCAGCCGATAGCCTGGCGCAGCCTCGGTTTCCCGAAAGAGTTCGTCAACAATATTTCTATTTAAAACAATGGGTAATATCCCATTTTTGAAACAATTATTGAAAAAAATGTCGGCAAAACTCGGCGCGATTACCGCACGGAAACCATAATCGTCAAGCGCCCAGGGAGCGTGCTCCCGGCTGGAACCGCAGCCGAAATTGTCTCGCGCGAGCAGGATCGAGGCGCCCTGATAGCGCGGCTGGTTCAGCACGAAATCCGGATTCAGCCGCCGATTGCTGTTGTCCCCGTCCGGCTCTCCGGCATCGAGGTAGCGATGCTCGTCGAACAGGTTGGCGCCGAACCCGCTGCGGCGGATCGACTTCAGGAACTGTTTCGGAATGATGTAATCCGTATCCACGTTTGCCCGATCCAGGGGCATTACCAATCCTTCTTCAACTATGAATGCTTTCATGACAAGGATTCCCGCACGTCTACGAATCGGCCATGGATCGCCGCGGCGGCCGCCATCGCCGGGCTCACCAGGTGGGTGCGTCCGCCCCGTCCCTGGCGGCCCTCGAAATTGCGGTTCGAAGTGGAAGCGCAATGTTTGCCGGCGGGCAATTGGTCGGCGTTCATCGCCAGGCACATCGAACAGCCGGGTTCGCGCCATTCCATGCC
>CAZUSL010000114.1:0-3394 GCA_964622925.1 uncultured Pseudohongiella sp.
GCCGTATTCCATGGACGCCAACCTGCTGCATATCTCCTACGAAGGCGGCGTGCTCGAAGACCCCTGGTCCGAGCCCGACGAGCCCATGTGGCTGCGCACCGTGGCGCCGGAGCGGGCGCCGGACGAGCCGGCCTTCGTGGAACTCGACTATCGTCGCGGCGACATAGTCGCCGTGAACGGCGAGGCCATGAGCCCGGCGCGGGTGCTCGAAACGCTCAACGAACTGGCCGGCGCCCATGGCGTAGGCCGCGCCGATATCGTCGAGAATCGCTATGTCGGCATGAAATCCCGCGGCTGTTACGAAACCCCCGGCGGCACGGTCATGCTCAAGGCCCATCGCGCCATCGAGTCGATCACGCTCGACCGGGAACTCGCCCATCTGAAAGACGAACTCATGCCGCGCTACGCCAGCCTGGTCTACAACGGCTACTGGTTTTCGCCCGAACGCCTGGCGCTGCAGGCGCTGATCGACAATTCCCAGCAATACGTGAACGGAAAAGTCAAGCTGAAGCTTTACAAAGGCAATGTCATCGTTACCGGCAGACAATCCGACGATTCGCTGTTCGACGAGGACATCGCCACCTTCGAAGACGATGCCGGCGCTTACGATCAGGCCGATGCGGGCGGATTCATCCGCCTCAACGCCCTGCGCCTGCGCATCGCGGCGGGCAAGGGTAGAAAGTAGGCCGCTTCAGGCCGGCGTCCTGTCCGGATATTCGCACAGGTCGGCGATGGGGCAATCGCCGCAGCGGGGCTTGCGCGCCACGCAGACATAGCGGCCGTGCAGGATGAGCCAGTGGTGCGCGTCGAGCAGGAATTCCTCCGGCACCAGGCGCAGCAATTCCTTTTCCACTTCGAGCACGTTGCGCCCCGGCGCGACGCCGGTGCGATTGGACACGCGGAAGATATGCGTGTCGACCGCCATCGCCACCTGGCGAAAAGCGGTGTTGAGGATCACATTGGCGGTTTTCCTGCCGACTCCCGGCAGGGCCTCGAGTTCCTCGCGGGTGTCCGGCACTTGCGAGCCGTGCTCCTCGACGAGCATGCGGCAGGTGGCGATCACGTTCTTCGCCTTGGTATTGAACAGCCCGATGGTGCGGATATAACGCTTCAGCCCTTCCTCGCCGAGGGCGAGCATGGCTTCCGGCGTATTCGCCACCGGGTACAACTTTGCCGTGGCCTGATTGACGCTGACGTCGGTCGCCTGGGCCGACAGGATCACCGAGATCAGCAATTCGAAATGCGAATTGAAACTCAATTCCGTGGTCGGTTCCGGATTGGCCGCCCGCAGGCGTTCGAAGATTTGCCGCCTTTTCCTTGCGTTCATGAGCGATTTCCGCGCGCCGCCACTCTTGCCACCGCGGCGGCGATCTCGCGCCGCGCCGCCTCGCGTGAAAATCCGCCGCCGCCCGCTTTCGGCCAGAGCCGGGGGTCCGGATTCGCCAGGCGGAAATCGTGATATTCCTCGCGCCGTCGCCGATGCCGCAATTGCGCTTCGTCGAGCTCCGCCGTGGTTTCGGGGTTCGGGCGCATGTCAATGCAATCGGTGGGGCAGGGCTCAAGGCAAAGTTCGCAGCCGGTGCATTCGGCGCTGACTACGGTATGCATCATGCCAGGCGCGCCGAGGATCGCGTCGACGGGACAGACCGGCAGGCATTTCGCGCAGCCGATGCATTCGGCTTCGCGGATGAAAGCCAGGGATTCCGGCGCTTCAGGGCTGCCGGGAGAAAGACTGCTCATCCAGGAGGCCGTTGGAATACGCCGAGGGAATCCGGTAGCGCGCCAGGATCTGTTCTTCCGAGGCCAACGCTTCCTCGTGGTCGATCACCATCTGGTAACCGTTTTCGTTGCGGAAGACGACGAAAGGTTCGCTGTTCTCCCGCAGCATCGAAACGAAATGATCGAAGTCGCGGATCGACTGGCCGTTGACGGTATGCACGACCCAGTTGCGCCAGTCGTGATAGCCGAGGTTCACGTCGGCCGCCATTACCTGCAAGGCGACGACGAGTTCCTGCCGGTCAAGCGAGGCCCATTCGTTGCGCGCCTCGAGCAGGGCGATCGGCGCCGAGCGGCTCCAGTCGTTGCCCCAGCGCTTGATCAGATTCATGTTCAGCGGCACGAACAGGACTCCGCCGTAGAGATAGTACTCGGGAATCCGGTCGAACTGTTCGGGATTGACCAGGCTGTAGCTGACTTGCGCGCCGCCGGCGGTGAGCAGTGCGGTTTCTTCCTTGCCGTCGCGGGAGAAAGTCACCGGAATCGTGTCTCCGACGTGGTATTGGTCCATCGCGTACTTGTAGTTCGTCAGCATCTCGTCGTTGAGCTGGATGCTGCCGTCGTCGGCGATTTCATGGCCGTCCACCGCCGTGATCACGTCGTTCACCTGGATGACGCCGTCGGCCGGCGAATCCTCGAAAACCTTGATCACGATCACGCCGCGCTGGTCTTCGCTCAGGCCCCAGGCGGCTTTCGCCGACGGGCTTTCCAGGGTCTGGGTGCGGAAGCCGAGATCGGGGAAACCGTCCCAGGCGTCGTCTTCGCTGTCTTTCAAAACGTGACGAATCACGCTGGGCGGGATGAAATAGCCGAGATTTTCGGCCCGCCCGCCGGTATTCGATTGCATGACGATGCCGACGATCTGCTGATCGACGATAACCGGTCCGCCGCTGTTGCCGGGGTTGATGGCCGCGTCGAGTTGGCCGGCGAGCAGGTAACTGGAGGCATGGGCGTAAATCTGGTGTTCCACCCGGGAAAGTACCCCTTGGGTGATGCTCAGGCTCTGGCCGCCGACGGGATAGCCGAATACGGAGACTTCGTCGCGCAGATTCGGCAGTTCGCCGATGGTCAACGGTTTCAGACCGGCGTAGAACTCCTCGTCGTCGACTGTGATCAGCGCAAGATCGGCTTCGTGGGACACGAACAGCACCCGCGCCTGGAATCGTTGCGGATCGTTGTGCCTTTGCGCCTGCACGTAACTCGCGTTGGCGATGACGTGGGCGTTGGTGAGGATGCGGTTGGCGTCGATGAGCACGCCGGAGCCGGATGTCTGCCGGGGGTTGAGCAGGCGCCAGGGGACGAAGTAGTCGGGGGCGGCCTGGGTGGTATGGATCTTGATGACGGAGTCTTCGATTTCCCGGATGTCGGCGTCTTGCGCGGCCACGGCGCCGCAGGCCAGCAACAGGAGGCCGGCGACGGCGCCTGGCAGTGTCTTGTTCGATGGAGTACGCACGCTGTCCACCCAGGTGGCCGCTACGAAATCAAACGTCGAGTATCAGCCTTGCCGCCGCTTGCTGTCAATTCGAGTTCTGTGGCTTCGATCCGTCGCCGTCGGCTGGCGGAAAGTTCAGCGGACGCCGTAAATACGTCCCTGTAGGCTTCGGGCTCGGCATCCATG
>CAZUSL010000115.1:0-5027 GCA_964622925.1 uncultured Pseudohongiella sp.
ACAGCGTCCGCTAAACCCCGTGCCAGCCGGTGGCGACGGATCGAAGCCACCCACAAATTTTGACAGCAACACCGCTTATCCCTATTATTGCGCGCCAACAAACCGGCCCACCCGCCCCGGTAACCACAAAGCCGCCGCCCCAACCGGCGCCAAACAGGAGCAAGCATGGCCGTCCAGCAAAACAAGGTAACGCGATCCAGGCGCAACAAGCGCCGCACCCACGATTCGTTGAAAAACCCGGCCCTGTCGACCGATCAGGTCTCGGGCGAGATTCACCGCAGGCACCATGTCACCGCGGACGGCTTCTACAAGGGCCGCAAAGTAGTAGAGACCGAACAAGATTGAACTCTCCGCGACGCATAGCCATCGATGCTATGGGCGGCGACCGGGGAGTAGGGGTTACGGTTCCCGCGGCGAACCGTATTCTCGCCCGGCGCAGCGATCTTGAACTGGTGCTCGTAGGCGACAGCGATCGTATCGAGCCGCTGCTGTCACGGGTTCCCGCCGGAACCCGAAGCAAATTGCGCGTATTGCATACCGACACCGCGGTCGCTGAGGACGATCGGCCCGGCACGGTCTTGCGCAGCGCCCGGGACAGTTCGATGTTTCTCGCCGCCGACATGGTCAAAAGCGGCGACGCCCAAGCCATGGTAAGCGCGGGCAATTCCGGCGCCTTGCTCATGATCGGACGGCATCTGCTGAAAACGATCCCCGGCATCCACAAGCCGGCCATGGTGGCGACCATACCGGGCGCAAGCAAGCAGAGCTTCCTGCTCGATGTCGGCGCCAATCCCGAATGCGACGCGCAACACCTGTTCGAATTCGCGGTAATGGGTTCAGTACTCGCGGAAAGCCTCAACCGGGCGCCGGCCAGAGTCGGCTTGCTCAACATCGGCGCCGAGCATTACAAGGGAACCGAAGCCGTGCGGGAAGCGGCCGAGAAGCTGGAAAGATGTCCGGCGATCGACTACGTCGGCTTCATCGAGGCGAACGAGATCTATCATGGTCAGGCCGATGTCGTGGTCTGCGACGGCTTCGTCGGCAATGTCACCATCAAGGCGTCAGAAGGCGTGGCCAACGTGATCCGCAATGTGCTTTATCACAAGGCCGGATCCGCATATCTCAACCGGATCTCCCGATTCTTTTCCGCCTCGATCATCAATTCGCTGACGATGCAGATCAATCCGGAACGATTCAACGGTGCCTGCCTGCTCGGCCTGCAGGGAAACGTCGTCAAGAGCCACGGCAACGCTTCGGTACTGGGTTTCTGCCACGCGATTCTCGAAGCCGCGAACGAAATCGACAACCAGGTTCCCCGCCTGATCGCGAACAAGGTAGAGAGCATCATGGCCACCGCCTGAACGGTATGTGGTCAATCAGTCCAGTTTATTCACCGGCAGGAAAATCATGCAAGATTTTGCGGTTGTATTTCCCGGACAGGGATCACAAAAGACAGGCATGCTGGCCGCGCTGGCCGGCACGAGCAAGACGATCGAAAACACCTTCGCGGAAGCCTCCGAGGTCATCGGCCTGGATTTGTGGGACATAGCCCGGCACGATCGGGACGAGACCCTCAACCAGACACGAATCACCCAACCCGCCCTGTTGACGGCAGGCATTGCGCTCTGGCGGCTGTGGCGGCAGCGAAACGGCGCGCAGCCGGCCTTGCTCGCGGGTCATAGTCTCGGAGAATATTCCGCCCTGGTTGCCGCCGATGTGCTGGAATTCGGTGCCGCCGTGGACGTGGTGCACAAGCGTGGAATATTCATGCAGCAGGCGTCGCCGCAAGGCACAGGCGGCATGGCCGCGATCATCGGTCTCGGCAGCAAGGAACTGGAAGAGGCATGCCGCAAGGCACAGGCGGCGGGGGAGGGCGCGGTATCCGCGGCGAATTACAATTCCCCCGGCCAGATTGTCATCGCCGGCGACGCGGCGGCGGTGGAGCGCGCGATGCAGATGTGTCTTGAAGCCGGCGCGAGGCGCGCCCTGCCTGTCAGGATGTCCGTACCTTCGCATTGCGAATTGATGGAACCGGCCAGACGGCAACTTGAATCGGAATTGGCCGCCCTGGACTTCCGAGCGGCCGGAATTCCCGTCGTGCAGAACGTCAACGGCCGGGCAAGCAGCGACCCGGACGAACTCCGGGAAAATCTGATCGAACAGATTTGCCGCCCCGTGCGCTGGATCGACTGTATCGAACACATGTCGGAAGCCGGAATCACCCGCATCCTCGAATGCGGTCCCGGCAAGGTGCTGACCGGGCTGATCAGGAGAATTTCCCCGCAAATCTCGACCTGGAATTGCGACGAACCGGAAAGTCTGTCGCGGGCCGTGACCGAAACGGCATGACAAATCGGGTATACTTCCACGTCGCCCGGCCCGGGCCGGAATATTGAGAATTCATGTCCGACTCAAATGACAAGGTAGCGTTGGTAACCGGCGCCAGCAGAGGCATCGGCAAGGCCATCGCGCTGGAACTCGGCAGGCAGGGCTTCGTTATCGCGGGCACCGCCACCACGCAGGCAGGCGCCGAAGGCGTTTCCGCCTTGCTGGCGGAAGAGGGAGTCGCGGGCCGCGGCTATCGCGCCGACGTCGGCTCCAGCGAATCCGTCGAAGAACTTATGCAACACCTGCTGGACGGTCCTGGCGCTCCGGCCGTGCTCGTCAACAACGCGGGCATCACCAGGGACAATCTGCTATTACGCATGAAAGAGGAAGAATGGAACGAGGTGATCAACGTCAATCTCAATTCCATGTTCCGGCTTGCCAGGGCCTGCCTGAAGCCCATGACGCGGGCGCGATGGGGCAGGATCGTCAATATCAGTTCGGTAGTCGGCTCGAGCGGCAACCCCGGCCAGAGCAACTATTGCGCCTCGAAGGCCGGCATCGAGGGATTCACGCGTTCCCTGGCAAGGGAAATCGGCTCACGGGGCATAACGGTGAACGCGGTGGCCCCCGGATTCATCGAAACCGATATGACTCGCGCCTTGTCCGAGAACCAGGCGCAGGAAATGCTGAAACAGATTCCTCTGCAGCGGCTCGGCCGCGCGGAAGAGGTCGCTGCCGTGGTGAGATTCCTCGCTTCCGAAGGCGGCGCTTACATCACGGGGGAAACCGTGCATGTAAACGGGGGGATGTATCTGGCCTGAGCGGCCGACTGCGGTACGATCCCGAACACGCCCCGCGGGGCATTATTTTGAATTTGCACATTACATCAATGCCAAATAAGGGTACACTTGCCGCACTGCTTCGCACCGTGGATCGAGTGCGGCCAGATTTAGGGAAAAACAAGCTACCTCTGGTTGATTGATGGTATCAGGAGCTAGGAACAGTTATGGCAAAGATTGACGAAAGCGATAAGCGAATTGACGAACGCGTCAAGGAAATTGTCTGCGACCAACTCGGCGTCAAGGCTGAAGACGTGAAGCCTTCGGCCTCCTTCGTTGAAGATCTGGGCGCGGACTCATTGGACACGGTCGAATTGGTTATGGCCCTGGAAGAGGAGTTCGAAACCGAAATTCCTGACGAAGAAGCGGAAAAAATCACTACCGTCCAGTCCGCTTGTGATTACATCCGAAATCACCTGTAAACTTTTCTGTAATCGGAATAAAAGCTACCCGGAACTACTTCCGGGTAGCTTTTTTCTGCACCACCCCAAATCGAGGAACACGCTTTGAACGGCAGGCGCGTCGCAGTTACCGGAATGGGCATGGTCAGCCCGGCAGGCAACTCGGTGGAATCGAGCTGGGATGCGATCTGCAACGGCCGCAGCGGCATCGGGCACATAGAAATCTTCGATGTCTCGGAGTTCTCCACGCGTTTCGGCGGCATGGTCAAGGACTTCGAATGCGCCGACTACATGTCGCCCAAGGATGCGCGCCGCATGGACGTCTTCATCCACTACGGCATAGCCGCCGGGGTGCAGGCCATGCAGGACGCGGGGCTTGAGAACGGCGGCTGGAACCCGGAAAGAGCGGGCGCTGCCATCGGCTCGGGCATCGGCGGCATCGTCGCCATCGAAAAAACCTCCCTGCAGATCAGCGACACCGGGCCGCGCAAGGTCAGCCCTTTCTTCGTGCCGGGTTCGATCATCAACATGATCTCCGGCAATCTGTCCATGCAATTCGGCCTGCAAGGCCCGAATATCGCCGTCACCACGGCCTGCGCCACGGGCACGCACAACATCGGCCTGGCAGCCAACATGATCAGTCTCGGCCAGGCCGAGATCATGTTGACGGGCGGCGCCGAAATGGCGACATGTCCGGTGGGTCTGGGCGGATTCTGCGCCGCGAGGGCGCTGTCGACCCGGAACGAGGACCCGCAGCGGGCAAGCCGGCCCTGGGACAAGGATCGGGACGGCTTCGTGCTGGGCGACGGCGCCGGCATGCTGGTGCTGGAAGAACTCGAACACGCCAGGGCCAGGGGCGCGACGATCCATGCGGAATTGATCGGGTTCGGCATGAGCGGCGACGCTTATCACGCCACGGCGCCGGCACCGGGTGGGAAGGGCGCCGCGTTATGCATGAGCAACGCCCTGAACGACGCCGGGCTGAATCCGGAACAGGTCGACTATATCAACGCTCATGGCACATCGACCGTTGCGGGCGATGTCGCGGAGACGCAGGCCATCAAGTCCGTCTTCGGCGAACATGCCCGATCTCTCAGCGTCAGTTCCAGCAAGTCGATGATCGGTCATCTGCTGGGAGCGGCCGGATCGGTTGAGGCTATCGTCTCGATTCTGGCGATTCGCGACGGCGTTGCGCCTCCCACGATCAATCTCGATGAGCCCGATGAGGGCTGCGATCTCGATTACGTTCCGCATACCAGCCGCGAACTGGAAATCCGCGTCGCCTTGAGCAACTCATTCGGATTCGGCGGCACCAACGGCTCCCTTATCTTCTCCCGCCTCGATTGAGGCCGGCGCGTTGAATTCCGCGCGGGATTGAAGGAATATGCCGCGAGATACTGATACCTGACGCGGTTTCATGAAGGAAAAGCCAGGCCGCAAATTTTCGCTTCGTCACTGG
>CAZUSL010000116.1:0-58414 GCA_964622925.1 uncultured Pseudohongiella sp.
GCCGAGTCCGATGGTGCCGGCCAGGGCCGTGGCGAGCGCGCGGAAATGCGTGATGTCGCCCGCGTCCTCGCGGGAATCGTAGCGGCCGAGCAGCAGGTCCACGGCATGCTTCAGATAGCGGAACTGCCGCAGCCGCGAATGGATCATGAAAAACAGCCCGCCGCCCACGAGCAATACGACGAGTTGCGGCCCCCACATGAAATCGGCAAAGGCGCCGAGCGCTCTCTCGATGCTTTCCATGACCGGGCTGTTAACCCCTATCGCTCGAAGACCAGTTGCCGGCCGAGTTCGGCGAGGAAAGGCAGGCCGATTTCCACGTACTCGTATATGTCGTCGTTGAATGTCTCATTGGCGTTGACGCGGATGGTCGCGGAAATCAGAAACTCCCGATTCGTCCGGCGATCGACGATATAAGCCGAATCGGTGAGGTAGCCGTAGGCGCGTCCGATCTTGTTGTAAATCTCGATGTGTTCCGGGATGCGGTCCCTGCTGTCGCCGAACAGGAAATACTTCAGTCTTCCGTCCGGATACTCCGACTCGTCGTAGCCCGCCTCCCGCGGCAGGGTACGCATGGTATCCAGCACGAATTCGCGATGTTCGTCGCTGAGATGAAACCGCTCCTCCTCGGTGAACGCTTCGGGAAACACGAGCCGCTGCGTGATCTGATGCAGCGAACTCAGCGGCAGGTAATTGTTGTCGGAAAAATCGAAGGGCTCCTCGATCCGGCTGCCGTCTGCGATGTAAGCCGAACCTTGCAGGAGATTGTCCAACGGTAGAACTTCGATCGGAGAATTGTCGATCGGCCCGATGCGAAGCGGGCCGCCTTCGGGCCGGGAGAACGTGATTGCCTGGGTTCGCAATGAGTCGGAATCGCGTATTCCGAGGCGATGCGCGATGCGGGCTCCGAGGCCCTTGCGTTGCAGGCGCAGATTGATCTCATCGTTGCCCAGAAACTCGTACAGGCGATTGTTGGCGGGATTGTCGCTGACGACGAACAAGGCAATCAGGTCTTCGGTGAAACTGCTTTCCGCGCCTGCCTCGCCAACGGTGTAGCGGCTGTGGCGATCGACCCCTTCCAGTTCCTGCAGCTTTTCCAGGGCGAGCAGGGCCACCGGCAGCTTGGCCGTGCTGGCGGGGTAGAAATAGCGGTTGTCGTCCAATCCGAAACTGTGCTCGCGAAACGAAACGGAACCATCCGCACCGCGCTCGATTTCGGTGAACAGGATCTGCACCTGGTGTTCCGGGAGATTCTGCATCACCACCCGCAAGGCGGGTTCGTCGGCATGCAGGGCCTGTTCGATGGGATTGCTTGCCGTGCAGGCACCGAAAACGCAACACGCGAACGACAACCAGACTTTCGACGCGGCCTTCCACATACCTGAACGTCCTCAGCGAATGTTATCGCCGAAGCGGAACTGCGCGTTCGGCGGGCGCTGTTGCAGGTGTTCGATGAAATAGTCCCAGCGGCGCTTCATGAACCAGCGCGAGTTGAGGAAGCCGTGGCCGGTGTTCGGCAGGACGATGAGATCGAAGTCTTTCTCCGCCTCGATCAGGGCTTCGACCAGGAGCATGGTGCTGTTGGGATGCACATTGGTGTCCATGAGCCCGTGGGCGAGCAGCAACTTGCCTTGCAGGTCGCCGGCGAGCAGCGGGTTGGACTGGTTATCGTAATTGGACAGCGAATAGCCCCGCACCGGATCGGTCTCTCCGCTGTATTCGAGCAGGCCCTGCCAGCGTTCGGCCCAATCGTCCTCGTAGTTGCGGTTGTCATGGTTGCCGGCGCTGGATACGGCGACCTTGTAGAAGTCAGGATAGCGCAGGATGCCGGCGGTGGAAGCGAAGCCGCCGCCGGAGTGGCCCCAGATGCCTACCCGGTCGAGGTCCATCCAGGGATGCCGTTCGGCGAGTTGCCGGATCGTCAGCACCTGGTCGGGCAGGCCGTTGTCGCCCATGTTGCCGTAATAGATGTCGTGGAAGGACTTGGAGCGGCCCGGCGTGCCCATGGCGTCGACTTCGACGACGACGAAGCCGAGTTCGGCCAGGGCCTGCTTGTCGCTCCGGGACGACAGGAAGCGGCGGCTGCCGACACTGGAACCGAGCGGGCCGGGGTACAGGTAGTTGAGCACGGGATAGCTCCCCATCGGGTCGAGCAACGCCGGCACGTACATCAGTCCGTGCAGATCGGTGACTCCGCCCCTGGCCTTGACGCTGAACGGCACCGGCGGCTGCCATTCGGCCAGGAGCAATTCGGTGATATCCGTGCTTTCCAGCGTCGCGATTTCGGCGCCGTCGCGATTGCGCACGACCGAAACCGGGGGCGTTTCCGGAGTCGACATGGTGTCGAGAAAGTACTCGCCCGAGACCGACCAGCTTATGTCGTGATGCAGAGGTTCGGGAGTCAGCAATTCGAGGCCGCCGCCGTCGAGGCCGACGCGGTACAGGTTGTAGAAATACGGATCCCTGTCCTCGATGTTCGAGGCGAGCAGCCAGATCCTGCCCGCGTCAAGGTCAACCTGCTGGATGTCCAGCACCAGCCACGAGCCTTCGGTGATGGGATTCTTCAACTCGCCGCTCGCCAGGTCGCGCAGGTACAAGTGGCCCCAGCCGTCCTGTTCGGAAAACCAGATGAATTCGCCGCGATCGTGCAATACCCGCCAGTTCTCGTCGATGAAGCCCGCCATGTAATGCGTGGCGGCTTCCTCGCGATAGACGTCCCGCACGTTGCCTTCGTAAATATCCGCGAGGCGCAATTGGGCGATCTTGTGATCGCGGGACGAGGAGATGAAAGCGAGGCGCTCGCTGTCGGCGCTCCATTGCGTGTCGAGAAAAACGCCGCCGTCACCCGCGACGTGGTCGCTCGTGGTCGAACGATGGGGGTCCGGCGGCATGTCGAGGAATACAACGCGCGGTTCGGGCTCAAGATGGATCACGAGCCGCTCGATCATGAAAATGTGTTCGTCGCCTGGCAGCGGATACTTCCAGACATCGACTTCCGAGCGGCCGACCCGGGTGTCCCAGAGCACGAAGTCACCGACTTCGCGGCCATCGTGGCGGAAGGTGGCGATCTTGTTCGAATCCGGCGACCACTTGAGCACCGGTCCGTCGCCGCGGATCCAGCCGGCGTTGTCGGTGGCGTAGCCGTAATTCTCTTCGCCGTCGAAGGTCAACTGGGTCAGTTCTCCGGTAGCGGTATCCCGAATCCACAGATTGTGTTCGCGGATGAAGGCCGCGCGGCTGCCGTCCGGGGACAGGAATTCGTCGGGAGGATCGCGTTCGAGTTGCCGCGGCGCGTATTCCCCTGCCAGCGCCAGCGAGTAGCGGCGGCCTTCGAAGTTGAATTGCATCTCGCCGCCGTCATCGTTCAGGCTTATGCCGGTCAGCGTCAATTCGCGGGAATCGACTTCCCTCCCGAGCAAATCGGCAAGTGCCGCGGCGAGGCGTCCGGTGTCGATCAACTCGCTGCGCTCGCCGCTGGCCGGGTCGAACAGCACATAACTTTGCGCACCGAGGTCCGAACGCCGGTAGACGAGCAGGTCGTTGTCCTGCCAGTAATGGGCCGCGATATGACCCGCAAGCAAGGGCGCGGTATTCGGCCCAAGCATCCGCTCCGCCCGCTGATACTCCGCTTCGCCGACAGCCGGCGGCGGCGGTTGTATCGGCTGGTCAGGCGCGCAGGCGGCGGTCAGGCCGGCAAGACCGGCGCAAAGGATTCGAGCTGTCCAGACCGTCGCGCGATACATCTTCCAAGTCCCCCTACGCCAGCCGACGGCGACGGATCGAAGCCACAAAACCTCAAAGCAACGCATCCAGAATCAGATTGGTCGATTCGACAATGCGTTGGTCCCGCGGCCGCAAGTCCGGCTCGAAAGCGTTTCCGGTGAGATGCTGGACGCCGCCGATATAGCGCACGGCGATCTCGTTGGCCTGCTCTTCGGTGAACTGCTGGTCGCGGCTTTTCACCATACCACGGGCAAACTCCTTGGAGAAGGAAACCGGCTGGCCGTCGCGCCTGAGTACTTCGCCGTTCTCGTCCAGTTTCCAGAAGCGGCTCGAATCCATGGTGAAAAGCTCGTCGGCGACGACGATGGCGCCGTCGCTGTTGAGGCCGTGTTCGGTCTTGGTGTCCACCAGCACCATGCCCTTGCGGGCCAGGTAGCCGGAAACCAGTCCGAACGCCATCAGGCTGGCGTTGCGGATATGGGCATATTGTCCCTCCGTGCACACCCCTGCGCCGATCAGAGAAGCGGCGTCGGTGGTGGCATCCACCTCCGCCTTGGTGCTTGGCGTATCCATCAGGTAAGGCAGGCGGCCGTTGGGCTCAAGTTCGTCGACGATCAGGTCGTGGCCGGCGTAGGTGAAATGACCCAGGCCTTGCTCCCTTGCCGCAAGCCAGTGTTGATAGAGCGAAGTGGACGTGCTCGAAACCGCCATGTACATCCGCAGCACGTTCTCGAGGCCGAACAATCGCAGGTTTTCGGCGGGAATCACGGTCGAAGTCGGATGCAGGCCCTCGACCTCGAATTGCGAGCTGCCGAGCACAGGCTCCACCAGGCGCAACACGTGATCGTGATTCAGCGCCAGGATCTGGTCCTTGAAAGGAATCGCGCCGCGATTGACATCGTGAGTTGAGATACGGTTGTTGCGGAACATGAGCCGCAGGGGCCGGCCGCAGCGGCTGCGCAATTTCTCGCCGAAGACCGAATCGGAAACCTTGCCTTCCTGCACCGTGACGCCGCGCAGGCGCGGCAACTCTCCGTCTTCGATCAATTGCCGGATCGGGCGGCCGGTATTCACGCGCGGACCGTATTCGGTCACCAGTTCCCGAATCGATTTTTCATCCAGCATGGAATCGTTTTTCCGGCCTTGAAATGGGACTGAATGGTGCCGCCACCAAGAGTCGAACTCGGGACCTGCTGATTACAAGTCAGCTGCTCTACCACGGCTGAGCTATAGCGGCACGGTATCCTGAAAGACGGCAGATGGTACAGAATCGACCGAATCGGTTCAATATGCTTTTGTGGCTTCGATCCGTCGCCGCCAGGCGAACTCGTTCGCGGCCATGAAGCCGGGGACGCTGCCGCAATCGAAGCGGCGTCCCCGGAAGCGCCAGGCGAGCACCTTTCCTTCTTGCGCCTGGGTTTTCAGCGCGTCGGTGATCTGTATCTCGTTGTTGCGGCCGGGCGGCGTCGAACGCAGGATGTGGAAAATGTCCGGCGTAAGAATGTAACGCCCGATCACCGCGAGATTCCCTGGAGCTTCCCCGGGTTCGGGTTTTTCCACCATGTCGCTCACGCGATACAGGCCGGGGCCGAATTCCTCGCCGGCGATGATTCCATAATTGGAAGTTTCCGCCTTCGGCACTTCCTCGATCGCGACGACACTGCATCGATGTTCGTCGTATATGGCTGCGAGTTGCGCCAGCACGCCCGCGTCTTCGGTGACGCAGAAATCGTCCGCCAGCAGCACTGCGAAAGCCTGATCGCCGATCAGGGTTTCGCCGGTGAGAACGGCGTGTCCGAGCCCCTTGGCCTCGAGTTGCCGGGTATAGGAAAAATGGCATTCCCGCACCAGGCGGCGCAGATCCTCAAGCAGGGATTCGCGCTCGGAGCCGGCGACCTGGCGTTCGAGTTCGTGACTGACAGCGAAATGGTCCTCGAGCGCCCGCTTGCCGCGGCCGGTAACAAAGGCCATGTCGGCAATGCCCGCGCGAGCGGCTTCTTCCACCCCATACTGGATCAGCGGCTTGTTGACGACGGGCAGCATCTCCTTGGGCATGGCCTTGGTAGCGGGCAGGAAACGCGTGCCGAAACCGGCGGCGGGAAAAAGGCATTTGCGGATCGGCGGCATGGGTTTGCTTACACTCTGTCGTACCGGTCCTCGTAGCGGACGATGTCGTCCTCGCCGAGATAATCGCCCAATTGCACTTCGATGATTTCCACCGGCTCGATGCCGTCGTTGCGAATGCGATGCCTGCTGCCCAGCGGAATTTCGGTCGATTCGTTTACGCCGAGCTCGAACTCCCTGTCGTCGCAGGTCACGACGCCGCGGCCGCGCACCACGGTCCAATGCTCTGCGCGCCGCGCGTGGCTTTGCAAGGAAAGGGCGGCGCCGGGGTTGACGATCAGATGCTTCACCTGAAACCCGGGGCCGGCAGCGAGGGTTTCGAAACTGCCCCAGGGGCGATCGACCAGGCGATGATGTTCGGCTTCGGCGCGCGCCTGCTGTTGCAGTTCGCGCACGATCTCGCCGACTTCCTGCGCCCTCGCGCGATCCGCCACCAGCAGGGCGTCCGCGGTGTCGATGACGAGCAGGTCGCGCAGTCCGAGCGCGGCGATGAGGCGAGAACCGGCCTGGATATGGCTGCCGCTGAGATCGCGGCCGATAACGTCGCCGCTGATGGAATTACCCCGATCGTCCCGTTCCGCATTGCTCCAGACCGCGTCCCAGGCGCCCAGATCCGACCAATCGGCGTCGAGCGGAATCATCGCGCCGCGGGTGGTGTGTTCCATGACGGCATAGTCGATCGACAGGTTTCGGCAATTGGCGAAGGCGTCTTCCGGATAACGGCTGAAGTCGGCGCCGCGGTCGATCTTCTCGTGAGCCTGGCGGCAGACTTCGTAAATTTCAGGCGCGTGACGCTCGAGTTCCGCCAGATAAGCCGCGGCGCCGAACAGGAACATGCCACTGTTCCAGAGATAATCGCCCGAAGCAAGATAAGCTTCCGCAGTGGCGGGATCGGGTTTCTCGACGAAGCAGTCGAGCTTGCGGGCCGAAGACTGCCCCAGGGGTTCGCCCGCCGCCATATAGCCATAGCCCGTAGCAGGGGCGTCCGGCACGATGCCGAAGGTCACCAGATATCCTTCTCGCGCAAAGCTTTCGGCCTCGGTAACCGCCTTGAGCAGGCGCTCAGGTCGGCCGATCGCATGATCGCTCGGCAGAACCAGCAACAGCGCTTCAGCATCGATTTTCATCGCTTCCAGCGCGGCGAGCGCCGCGGCCGGCGCGGTATTGCGCGGCGCCGGTTCCAGCAATATGCGCGCGCCGGCGATGTCCGCCTGCCGCAATTGTTCGGCAGCCAGAAAGCGATGCTGTTCGTTGCAGACTATGACAGGCGCGCCCGCGCGGTCGCCGAGACGCAGCAGGGTTTCCTGGAACAGCGTGTGTTCACGGCCGGGAAATGCAACGAATTGTTTTGGCAGCGCAGTCCGGGAAAGTGGCCACAGGCGCGTTCCGGCGCCCCCTGCCAACACTGCTGGAATCAACATGAAAGCACCCCGCAAGCCTGCCCGGCATGATAGCAGAATCGATTGCCGACACGATGCGAGTCGATTATTTGGGCCGGTCACGATAAACTCGCAGCCTCGAAATCAAGCGGCTCTGCGCATGACTGCAACTTCCCGGACGGCCAGCGGATTCGTCCAGCAAAATTCCTACGAATACGATGAATTGCTCGAATGCGGTTTCGGCAAGCTGTTCGGCCCGGGCAATGCCAGGCTCCCCGTCGGCAACATGCTCATGATCGACCGCATCACCGAAATCAACGACAGCGGCGGGAAATACGGCCGCGGCCAGATTCGCGCCGAACTCGACATTCGTCCCGACCTCTGGTTCTTTTCCTGCCACTTTCACGAAGACCCGGTCATGCCCGGCTGCCTGGGCCTCGACGCCTTGTGGCAACTCGTCGGCTTCTACCTCGGCTGGCGCGGACTTCCCGGCAAAGGTCGTGCCCTCGGCGCCGGTGAGGTAAAATTCACCGGCGAAATACTGCCGACCGCCAGAAAGGTGCAATACGACCTGTCCATCAGCCGGATCATCAGGCGCAGCCTGGTCATGGGCATCGCCGACGGCACGGTTTCGGCGGACGGCGAAACCATTTACACATCCAGGAGTCTCAAGGTAGGTCTGCTCACGCCTGAACAATCATTCCAGTAGCGACCAAATTCACGAGGAACATATGCGACGCGTCGTAGTGACCGGAATCGGAGTCGTTTCCTGCTTGGGCAACGACAAGGATTCGGTGCTGCAATCCCTGCGGGAAGGCCGCAGCGGCATCAGATTCAACCCCGAATATGCGGAAATGGGCATGCGCTCCCAGGTCAGCGCGCGCACCGACATCGATCTGAAGGAACGGATCGACCGCAAGTTCCTGCGCTTCCTGGGAGAAGGCGCGGCCTATGGCCATGTTTCCATGGAACAGGCCATAGCCGACGCCGGCCTCGAAAAAGACGAAATTTCCGGCGAGCGGATCGGCATCGTAATGGGCTCCGGCGGCGGCTCGCCCAAGGATCAACTCGATTCCTTCGATGTCATGCGTGAGCGCGGCATCCGCCGCGTCGGCCCCTATCGCGTGCCCCGCACCATGAGCAGTTCGGTGTCCGCCTGCCTTGCAACCGCCTTCCGCATCAAGGGCGTCAATTACACGATTTCATCCGCCTGCGCGACCAGCGCCCATTGCATCGGCCATGCCGCCGAATTGATCCAGATGAACAAGCAGGATCTGGTCTTCGCCGGCGGCAGCGAAGAAGAACATTGGACTCTCGCCCATATGTTCGACGCCATGGGCGCCTTGTCCACGAACTACAACGATTCTCCCGAGAAAGCCTCGCGCGCGTTCGACCGGGATCGCGACGGCTTCGTCATCGGCGGGGGCGGCGGCGCGCTGGTGATCGAGGAACTCGAACACGCCAGGGCACGCGGCGCCCGCATTTACGCGGAACTGACGGGCTATGCCGCAACCTCGGACGGCTACGACATGGTGGCGCCTTCGGGCGAAGGCGGCGCGCGCGCCATGCGCATGGCCCTCCACGGTCTGGAAGGCGGAGTCGACTACATCAACACCCATGGCACGAGTACGCCGGTCGGGGACGTTTCCGAACTGAACGCCATTCGCGAGGTGTTCGGCGAGGAGATACCGGCGATCAATTCGACCAAGTCCCTCAGCGGCCATGCTCTGGGCGCGGCCGGCGTACACGAGGCGATCTTCAGCCTGCTGATGATGGAAAACGATTTCATCGCCGAATCGATCAATATAGACACGCTCGACGAGCAGGCCGAAGGGCTGCCGATCTTGCGTGAACGCCGCGATGATGCCGGGCTGAATCGAATCCTCTCCAACAGCTTCGGTTTCGGAGGCACTAATGCCTGCCTGGTGTTCGATCGCTACGCGGCGTGAAATGCCCAGGACTTGCGCCGCTTTTCTCGCCGGCCTGGCGATCTTCGTCCTGACGGCCCTGCCGGCGCCGGCCCAATTTCCGCCGGGTTTGGGAAACAGTTCGGGCAATACCCTGGGAGAGAACAATCAGCGCGTGCTGCCGATCGCGGAAGCCTTTCCCTGGTATGTCAGCGAAGCGGAACCCGGACGATTCCACGTCGTCTTCAATCCGGCGTCCGAACACTATCTCTATCTCCACGCATTCGGCTTTCGTCTGCGAACCGGCGACGAAGAGACGCAGGTTGATTTCCGGCTGCCGCCGGGGCTGGAGAAAACCGATCAGTTTTTCGGCGACATCGTCGCGTATTACGAACATGTGGCGGCCGAACTCGATATCGGCCGGGACATTCCAGCCGGCGCCCTGCTGCTGATCGAATTCCAGGGCTGCGCCGACTGGGGCTTTTGCTACCCTCCCCAACAGGCGGAATTCGAACTTCCCTCCCGCTGATTTTCGAAAAAACTGCATTTCGACTCATTTTCTGCGAAAATGCGCCGAAATTTATGTAATTGGCGCGGATCGGCGTCGAAGTTGACAGTTCCGGTGAGCGGTATGGCGAAAATCCTGGCCTTGCACGGGCCCAATCTGAATCTGCTGGGACATCGGGAGCCGCATATCTACGGCAGCGACACGCTCGATGACATCAACAGCCGCCTGCGCGAGCAATGCGCGGCCGCCGGACACGAGTTCGACGCCTTGCAAAGTAATTCCGAAGCCGCGCTGATCGACCGGATCCAGCTGGCCCGGGTCGACGGCACCGCTTTCATGCTGGTCAATTTCGGCGGCTTCACGCATACCAGCATCGCCATCCGCGACGCCATTCTTGCCGCCGGGGTGCCTTTCATCGAGGTGCATCTGTCGAACCTTTTCAGCCGCGAGCCTTATCGCCACAAATCGTATTTTTCCGACATCGCGGCCGGCTGCGTCTTCGGTCTGGGCGCCCAGGGTTACGAACTGGCATTGCAGGCGGCCTGCCGCAAATTGGCGAATTGACCGCAAACCGGGGGGAACGTTGATGGATATTCGCAAGGTCAAGAAACTGATCGAATTGCTCGAAACTTCCGACATCGCGGAAATCGAGATCAAGGAAGGCGAGGAAGCGGTCCGCATCAGCCGCGCCTCAAGCGTCACCCTGGCAGCCGCGGCTGCGCCGGCGCCGGTTGCCGCGGCGCCCGCTCCGACCCCAGCCGCGAGAGCCGAACCCGAGCCGGAAGAACCACCTGCCATTGAGACCGGGAATCTGGTGGCCTCGCCCATGGTGGGCACTTTCTACCGGGCGCCGGCGCCGTCCTCGCCGCCCTATGTCGAAGTCGGTCAGCAGATCAAGGAAGGCGACGTGATCGGCATCGTCGAAGCGATGAAAATGATGAACCAGATCGAATCCGAGTTCAGCGGAGTGGTGGAAGCCATCCTCGTCGAAGACGGAAAGCCGGTGGAGTTCGGCCAGCCGCTGGTCCGGATCGTCTAGGAACTTTTTATTTTTCAGGGAACATCGCCGTGCTGAAAAAAGTCCTGATCGCCAATCGCGGCGAAATCGCCTTGCGCGTTCTGCGCGCCTGCAAGGAACTGGGCATTCGCACGGTGGCGGTGCATTCCAGCGCCGACACCGACCTCATGCATGTGCGCCTGTCGGACGAATGCGTCTGCATCGGCCCGCCGAGCCCTACCGACAGCTATCTCAATATCCCGGCCATCATCAGCGCCATGGAAGTCAGCGAAGCCGACGCGGTGCATCCCGGCTACGGATTTCTCTCGGAAAACGCCGACTTCGCCGAACAGGTCGAAAACAGCGGCTTCGTTTTCATCGGCCCCAACGCCGAGACGATTCGCCTGATGGGAGACAAGGTGTCCGCCATCCAGACCATGCGCGAGGCCGGCATTCCAACGGTGCCGGGGTCCAACGGACCGCTCGACGACGATCAGCAACGCAGCCTCCAACTCGCGCGGGAGATCGGTTATCCGGTGCTGATCAAGGCCGCGGCCGGTGGCGGCGGCCGCGGCATGCGCGTCGTCAATCACGAAAACAATCTGCTGCAATCGATCTACGTCACGCGCACCGAAGCGAAATCCTTCTTCGGTTCCGACGCCGTCTACCTGGAAAAATACCTTGAGAACCCGCGCCACGTGGAAGTACAGGTGATCGGCGACGGCAAGGGCAATGCCCTCTATCTCGGCGACCGCGACTGTTCCCTGCAGCGCCGCCACCAGAAAGTAATCGAGGAGGCGCCTGCGCCGGGGATTCCGGACGCGGTGCGGCAGGAAGTCGCCGAGGCTTGCATCAACGCGTGCCGGCGGCTGCAATATCGCGGCGCAGGCACGCTCGAATTCCTCTATCAGGACGAGCGTTTCTATTTCATCGAAATGAACACTCGCGTGCAGGTCGAGCATCCCGTTACCGAAATGGTCACCGGCTTCGACATCGTCAAGGAGCAATTGCGCATCGCCGGCGGCGAACCGCTGTCCGCAAGCCAGGATGAAATCACGTTCCACGGACATTCGGTGGAATGCCGCATCAACGCCGAGGATCCCGCCAGCTTCCTGCCGAGCCCCGGAAAAGTAACGCTGTATCACGCTCCCGGCGGGCCGGGCGTGCGAGTCGATTCTCATCTCTATAGCGGATATACCGTGCCGCCGCATTACGATTCGCTGATCGCCAAGGTCGTGACGCACGCCCAGGATCGCGAACAGGCCCTGACGCGCATGCAGATCGCGCTCGAGGAATTGCTCATCGACGGCATCCGGAGCAACGCCTCGCTGATGCGCGATCTGGTCATCGATCCGGAAATCCGCAAGGGCGGTTACAACATCCATTACCTGGAAAGCAAGCTCGCGCGCTGATGCCCTGGCGGCAATTGAAGTTGCGCCTGCGCGGCCATGAGCTTGAGGCCGCGGAGGCGTTGCTGTGGCGGCACGGCGCGCTGGCGGTGAGCAGTTCCGACGCCGGCGCGGACGACACGAATCCGGACGACCCAGGTCTGAACAACAAAGTACAGCCGCTCTTCGAGCTTGAGCCCGGCGACGCCCCGCTCTGGGATCGCCTGCGCCTGAGCGCGCTGTTTTCGTTTGAAGCGGAACTCGGCGGCCTTTGCCGGGAATTGCGGGCCGTTTTCCCCGACAGCGCGCCGGAGATCGAAACCCTCGCGGAAAAGCAATGGGAGCGCGTCTGGCTCGAAGACTTTCGTCCCATGCAATTCGGCAAGCGATTGTGGGTCTGCCCTTCCGGCCATGCGCCCCCCGATCCGGCAGCGGTCAATGTCATGCTCGACCCCGGCCTGGCCTTCGGCACCGGAACCCATCCCACCACCGCCATGTGCCTGAACCGGCTTGCGGGCGTCCCGCCCGAAGGGCTCAGCGTCATCGATTACGGCTGCGGGTCGGGTATTCTCGCCATAGCCGCCGCCCTGCTCGGCGCCTGGCCCGTGTTCGCCGTCGATCACGATGCCCGCGCGCTCGCGGCATGCCGCGAAAACCGCGACCGCAACAACCTGATTGAAACCCGGGTTATGGCGGTCTCGCCCGAACGGCTCCCGGCCCTGCAAGTCGACCTGCTGCTCGCGAACATCCTCGCCGAACCGCTGCTCAAACTGCGACGATCCCTCTCCGCCCTGGTCAAACCCGGCGGCATGATCGTCCTGTCCGGAATTCTGGAAGAACAGGCGGAGCAATTACGCGAAGCCTACAATGAGAGCTTCGACATCGAACCCGTGATCATCGAAGGCGAATGGGCATTGCTCGCAGGTCGCCGCAAATCGGGTGTTTGACAGTAATTCGACCGTTGTAGTGGAATTTACCGGCGCATGGATGAAGTCAGGATTGACCAAAGAATGAGTTTGAGCGTCACCCGCTGCCCGAATTGCGGCTCCACTTTTAACATCAGCCAGCGCCAGCTTGGGTCCTCCGGGGGTCTGGCGCGTTGCGGGGCCTGCCTGCGCGTTTTTCTCGCCACCGACAACCTGGTGGAGCAAGGCGAGGAAACCGACGCGGCCGATTCCGTTTTCATCGGCCGCGCGCCCGAGGAACAGGAGGGGGCAGACGACGAAGCGCTGGCGCTGCCTGAAATCGAGAGCCGGTTCGAAGCGCTCCCCGAAGATCGGCGCGCACCCCTGGAGCAGTTCAGATCCACCGTTCAATTGCGGAAAAGGAGGTATTTCAACTGGGTCGCATTTTTCGGCTATTCGACCCTGGCGATATCGCTGCTGGTGCTATTGACGGCGCAATATCTCTGGCGTTACCTGCCCGTTTACAGCCAGGTCGACTGGCTGCGCCCCGGCTACGCGCAACTTTGCGCGCGAGCCGGCTGCGAACTGCCGGTCTACTCCCGCTCAAGCAGCATCCTTAACGACAATACCGTTCTGGGCACCCATCCGGACTACCCCGACGCATATCTGCTCGCCGCCCGATTCCACAATGCCGCGCCATTCCCGCAGCCGTTTCCCGTAGTCGTGCTTCGCTTCACCTCGCTCGACGCCCGCACCGTCGCCATGCGCGAATTCCCGCCCTCCGAATATCTGCATCCCGACTTGCTGGCTTTGGAGTTCATGCCGCCGAATTCGCCCGTACAGGTCGAACTCGAACTCATGAATCCGGGTCCCGAGGCGGTAAATTACGAAGTTTCCTTCCGGGCGCCCTGAAGAACGGTATTTTCCCCTTCCGCAAGCGGTCCCGTAAGGCTATTATCGGAACCAGAACAAGATCGATTCTTTTCCGCATATCCAACAAGAAAACCAAGCGGACAAAAATGCAGGCCCAACATGAAACAAGCCGGCGCCGCCCTGGCGACGCAAGCCGCTGTCTCCGCGCAAACGCGTTCGGGAAGCGACTTGCGCGAAGAGGTGCATAACTCGGTCGACCATTATTTCGAAAACATGGGTCGGGAACCCGTGACCGATCTGCATCGTCTGGTCATGTCCGAAGTTGAATCCACCCTGCTGGCCCATGTCATGCGGCGCACCGGCAACAACCAGAGCAAGGCCGCCGTGATGCTCGGGCTTAACCGTGGTACGCTACGCGCCCGTCTCAAGCAATACGGTCTCATCTAGCACGCAAGCCCATGACATCCGAAAATTCCGCTCCGGTGCGCAGGGCGCTGATTACCGTTTCCGACAAGACCGGCCTCGCGCCATTCGCCGCCTCGCTCGAACGGCTCGGCGTCGAAATACTCTCCACCGGCGGCACGCACCGGATGTTGCGCGAAGCCGGGATACCAGCGATAGAAATTTCCGCTTACACCGGTTTTCCGGAGATGATGGACGGCCGCGTCAAGACCCTGCATCCGAAGATCCATGGCGGCATTCTCGCCCGGCGCGATATCGATCTGGCGGTCATGGAAGAGCATGGCATCCCGCCGATCGACCTGGTGGTGGCGAATCTCTATCCTTTCGAGCAGACCGTCAGCCGTCCCGGTTGCGAACTTGCGGAAGCCATCGAGAACATCGACATCGGCGGCCCGACCTTGCTGCGCGCGGCGGCCAAGAATCATCGCTTCGTCGCGGTCGTGGTCAATCCGGCGGATTACGACCGCCTGATCGCCGCCCTCGAAACCGGCGCAGGCTCCCTCGACGAGGCCACGCGCTTCGAACTTGCTGCCGCCGCCTTCGAACATACCGCCGCCTACGACGGCATGATCGCCAATTATCTCGGCGCCCGGCTCTCCCCGGACGGCGCCGCCGACCGGTTTCCGCGAACGTACAACAGCCAGTTCCACAAGCAGCAGGAGTTGCGCTATGGCGAGAATCCGCACCAGGCGGCCGCTTTCTATCGCAACCGCGAACCGCCCGCGGGCAGCATCGCCGGCGCCAGGCAATTGCAAGGCAAGACCCTCTCGTTCAACAACATCATGGACGCCGATACCGCGCTCGAATGCGTGAAGTCCTTCCGCGACTGCGCCTGCGTGATCGTCAAGCACGCCAATCCCTGCGGCGTAGCCGTGGCGGAGACGCCGCTGGCGGCATACAAGGCGGCTTTCCAGACCGATCCGACTTCGGCTTTCGGCGGCATCATCGCCTTCAACCGGGAACTCGACGAAGCCACCGCCGCCTGTATTCTGGAGCAGCAGTTCAGTGAAGTGATCGTCGCCCCGTCGGTATCGGAAGAGGCGCTGGCGGCCGCGAGCGCGAAACAGAACATTCGTGTGCTCGCCTGCGGGCAATGGCCGGAACAACGCCCGGCAGGGGAGGACCTGAAGCGCGTCAACGGCGGCCTGCTCGTACAGGATGTAGATGTGCGTGAAACCACCGGGGACGAACTGAAGTTCGTCAGCCGGCGCAGGCCCGACGAGAACGAGTTGCGCGACCTGCTGTTCGCCTGGACCGTGGCGCAATACGTCAAGTCCAACGCCATCGTCTATTGCCGGGGACGGCAGACCATCGGCGTCGGCGCGGGCCAGATGAGCCGCGTCTACAGCGCGCGCATCGCCGGCATCAAGGCCGGCGACGAAAATCTCGAAGTGGCCGGCTCGGTAATGGCCTCGGACGCCTTCTTCCCGTTCCGCGACGGCATCGACGCCGCGGCGGCGGCCGGCATCACCGCCGTGATTCAGCCGGGCGGCTCTATGCGCGACGAGGAAGTGATCGCCGCCGCCGACGAACACGGCATGGCCATGGTCTTCACGGGCATACGCCATTTTCGGCACTGAGGACGACCGTCAAATGAAAGTACTCGTAATCGGCTCCGGCGGGCGCGAACACGCCCTGGCCTGGAAATGCGCCGAATCGCCCACGGTGGAGAAAGTATTCGTCGCGCCGGGCAACGGCGGCACCGGGGCGGAAAGCAAACTCGAAAACGTCCCCATCGGCGTGATGGAATTTGCCGCCCTGTCCGATTTTGCCGCAGAGCGGGACGTAGCGCTTACCATCGTCGGTCCGGAAGCCCCGCTGGTGGAAGGCGTCACAGACCATTTCCAGCAGCAGGGCCTGGCCTGTTTCGGTCCGGTAGCGAAGGCCGCCCGGCTCGAAGGCTCCAAGTCCTTCAGCAAGGATTTCATGCGCCGTCACGGCATTCCCACCGCCGCATACGAGGTCTTTACCGCAGCCGGACCCGCGGCGAATTTCGTGCGCGAATGCGGAGCGCCCATCGTGATCAAGGCCGACGGCCTCGCCGCGGGCAAGGGCGTAACCGTGGCCCGAACCGAAGAAGAGGCCATCGCCGAAATCGAAGACATGTTGTCGGGCAATCGCTTCGGCGAAGCAGGACATCGCGTGGTTGTCGAAGAATTTCTTCCCGGAGAAGAAGCGAGCTTCATCGTCATGAGCGACGGCGCGAATGTTCTGCCCATGGCGACTTCCCAGGACCACAAGGCGCGGGACGACGGCGACAAGGGTCCCAATACCGGCGGCATGGGCGCGTATTCGCCGGCCCCCGTGGTTACCGACGAAGTCCACGAGCGCATCATGGAACAGGTGGTCCGCCCCACCATCGCCGGTATGGCGGCGGACGGCCATCCCTATGTGGGCTTCCTCTACGCGGGCCTGATGATCTCGCCCGAAGGCGAGGTCAACGTCGTCGAATTCAATTGCCGCTTCGGCGATCCCGAAGCCCAGCCGATCATGATGCGATTGCAGTCCGACCTGGCCGGGCTTTGTCTTGCGGCCCTCGGCGGCGGCCTCGATCAGGCCGCGGCGCAATGGGACTCGCGCAGTTGCCTCGGCGTGGTGCTCGCCGCCGGCGGCTATCCGGGAAGTTATGCCAAGGGCGAGAAAATTTCGGGACTGGACAGAGATCCCGGCGCAAGCCGCAAGGTTTTCCATGCCGGCACGTCGCGCAAGAACGGCTCAATCGTCACCAATGGCGGCCGGGTGCTTTGCGCCACCGCCCTCGGCGAGGACATCGCCGCCGCGCAGACGGCGGCTTACGACCTCGTCCGGAGCATCCATTGGGAAGGCGTCCAGTTCCGCAACGATATCGGCTATCGCGCCATTGGAAGGGAATAGGAACGAGGACACCAGGCTCCTTCTCAATCGGCGCACGGCAGCGCGCCGGCATCCTTGATCGGTTGCAGGCTGAAATTCGACTCGACGTGCATTACGCCCGGATACTTGAGAATCTGCCGCATCACCAACTCGGAGAAGTGATCCATGCCGCGAGCCACCACTTTCATCAGGTAGTCTTGCGTACCGCTCATGGCGTGGCACTCGATGATGTACGGCTCTTGGTCAACGCGCCGATGAAACAATTCCGTGCGTTCGTCCGGCTGCTTCTCCATGGTGACCTGCACGAAGGCCGTCACCGGCAGACCGAGTTTGCGTTGATCCAGGGTAGCGGTGTAGCCGCGGATGACGCCGGAATTCTCCAGCGCCTTGACGCGGCGGAAGGTCGGCGATTCGGACAAGCCGACACCGGCGGCCAATTTGGCGTTGGTGATGCGGGCATCGCGTTGCAACTCACGCAGGATCGCACGCTCCCATCGATCCAGTGTTTCCGCTTCGTTGGGCTTCATGAGAAGAAATATTCCTAAAAATCCAATAAATCTATCTTATTTCTGCGATTGTACGCGATAAATCAACGCAAAAGACCATTTTGTTCTCGAATTCTGGCCTAAACTGTTTCCTACTCCAATTCTTGAGTCGGGGGTTCAGCAGTGCACGACAATCCCATGGGACTCGATGGGTTCGATTTCGTCGAATTCTCATCCATCGACAAAGGACAACTCGAACCGGTTTTCGAAGTTCTCGGCTTCAGCCGCGTCGCCCGGCACCGCTCCAAGGACGCGCATTTGTGGCGCCAGGGCGACATCAACTTTATCGTCAACTACGAACCGAACAGCCCCGCCTACTTCCATGCCGACGAACACGGCCCCTGCGCCTGCGGCCTCGCGTTCCGCGTGCGGGATTCGCACCACGCCTACGGGCGCGCGGTGGAACTCGGCGCGCAACCCGTCGAACTGCCGACGGGGCCGATGGAACTGCGTTTGCCGGCGATTCGGGGCATCGGGGGCGCGCCGCTGTACCTCATCGACCGCTACGAGCCCGGCGCGAGCATCTACGATATCGACTTCGAATACCTCAACGGCGCGGACCGTTTCCCGCAAGGGGTGGGCTTGAAGGTCATCGACCACCTCACGCACAATGTCTACCGCGGACGCATGGATCATTGGGCTTCGTTCTACGAGCGCCTGTTCAATTTTCGCGAAATTCGCCACTTCGACATTCGCGGCAAGCAGACGGGGCTGACTTCGCGGGCGATGACGGCGCCGGATGACCGGATTCGCATCCCGCTGAACGAGGAAGCCGGCGGCAACGGTCAGATCGAGGAATTCCTCATGCAGTACAACGGCGAGGGCATTCAACACATCGCCTTCGCCTGCGCCGATCTCCGCGCGACCTGGGACCGTTTGCGCGAACGGGGTCTGAACTTCATGAAACCGCCCCCCGACGCCTATTACGAAATGCTCGAAGAACGGCTGCCGGGACACGGCGAGCCGGTCGCCGAACTGCAGCGCCGCGGCATCTTGCTCGACGGCAACACGGAGGAGGGCGAACCGCGCCTGCTGTTGCAGATTTTCTCGGAAACGCTGATCGGGCCGATCTTTTTCGAATTCATTCAGCGCAAGAAAGACGAAGGATTCGGCGAAGGCAATTTCCAGGCCCTGTTCGAATCCATGGAGCGCGACCAGTTGCGCCGCGGTGCGCTCGAAACAGCCGCACGGCAGGGGTCGCCATGAAAATCGGCAAAATCCACCACGTCGCCTATCGTTGCCGCGACGCTAAAGAAACGGTCGAATTTTATCGGGATTTGCTGGGCATGGAATTCCTGCTCGCCTTCGCTGAGAACGAAGTGCCCTCGACCAAGGCGCCGGATCCCTACATCCACGTCTTCCTCGATGCGGGAGGCGGCAACGTGCTTGCGTTCTTCGAATTGCCGAACTCGCCGCCGATGGGGCACGACCCGAACACGCCGGAATGGGTTCAGCATATCGCGTTCGCGCTCGACAGCCATGACGAACTTGGGCGCTGCAAGTCCCGCCTGGAGGAAAACGGCGTCGAGGTGCTCGGCCCCGTGGACCACGGCCTGTTCGATTCGATCTATTTTTTCGATCCGAACGGGCATCGGCTGGAACTCGCGGTCGACAAGGGCGGGGCGGCGGAGCGGGCGCGGGCCAAGGCGGTGGCCGACGAAATGCTGGAAGAATGGAGCCGCACCAGGAAGGCGCCCAGACAGGCGGCGTGGCTGCACGCCGATGAGTTCGGCGCGACATGAACGCCACGCACGACCCGGCGTTGCGGAGCTGGGTCAGCTCGGCGAATCTGCCCGATGCCGACTTCCCGATTCAGAACCTGCCCTTCACGGCGCTCCGCCGCGGCCGCGCCGGCGAGCGCTTCCGCACCGCGGTCGCCATTGGCGATTACGCGCTGGATTTGCAGGCCTTGCACGCCACCGGGCTCGCGCCCTCGCGGGCTTTGGACGCTTGCCAGGACGAAACCCTGAATCTCTTCATGGGCGCCGGGCCTGCCGCATGGTCCGCGCTGCGGGCGGATCTGAGTGCGCTGCTCGCGGCGGGCTCGGAGCACGAAACCGCGCTGCGAAACTGTCTCATCCCACTCGCGGAAGTCGAGTACGGCATGCCAGCGCAAATCGGCGACTATACCGATTTTTACGCCTCCATCCACCACGCCACGAATATCGGGCGGATGTTCCGGCCGGAGAATCCGCTGCTGCCCAATTACCGATGGGTGCCGATCGGCTATCATGGCCGCGCCTCTTCGATAGGCGTGAGCGGGCAGTGTTTCCACCGACCGTGCGGACAGCTCAAGCCGACCGGGTCCGAGCGGCCGGAAGTCGCTCCCTGCCGACGTCTCGACTATGAATTGGAGGTCGGTGTTTTCATCGGCGGCGGCAATGCCCTGGGTTCGCCCATCGCCATCGACGACGCCGAGAACCACGTCTTCGGGCTTTGCCTGCTCAACGACTGGTCCGCCCGCGACATTCAGTCTTGGGAGTATCAGCCGCTGGGCCCCTTTCTGGCGAAAAGTTT
Source organism: uncultured Pseudohongiella sp. (assembly GCA_964622925.1). GTDB lineage: Bacteria > Pseudomonadota > Gammaproteobacteria > Pseudomonadales > Pseudohongiellaceae > UBA9145. The sequence goes on from CAZUSL010000116.1 coordinate 20,179, forward strand.
CGCGACGACGATCTCGCCGTGGATCGTGACGCTGGAGGCCTTGGCGCCGTTCCGCAAGCCGTGGAGGCGCGCCGCCGGAGAACCGCCTGCGCTGCCGTATCTTTCGAGCGAGCGCAATTCGGCCGCGGGCGCCGTCGACATGCAACTCGAAGTCCTGCTGCAAAGCGCGGCGATGCGCGAAAACGGCCTGGCGCCGGAGACGCTCTCGAAGAGCAATTTCATCGACTCGTACTGGACCGTCGCGCAAATGGTTGCGCATCATACGGTCGGCGGCTGCGATTTGCGCCCGGGCGATCTTTTCGGCAGCGGCACGATGTCGGGCGCGGCCGAGGGCAGCCAGGGAGCGCTCATCGAACTTACCCGCGGCGGGGCCGCGCCGGTTCGGCTCGGCAACGGCGAACAGCGCGGCTTCCTGGAAGACGGCGACCGCGTTATCCTGCGGGCTCATTGCGAGCGAGAAGGCGCCGTGCGCATCGGGTTCGGCGAAGCGGCGGGCACGGTGCTTCCGGCGATTCAACCTTGAAACTTTACGATTATTTCCGCTCTTCGGCGTCCTGGCGGGTGCGAATCGCGCTCGGCCTGAAGGGTATCGCCTGCGAGAAAATTCCGGTAAACCTGAGGCTCGGAGAGCAATCCGCCGCAGGCTACCACGCGATCAATCCGCAACGCCTGGTGCCGACTCTCGATACCGGTTCGGCCCTGCTGACCCAATCGCTGGCCATTTGCGAGTACCTCGAAGAAACATTCCCTCAACCTCCGCTCCTTCCCGCCGCCGCGGAAGCCCGGGCGCGCGTACGCGGCATTGCGCAGATCGTAGCCTGCGACGTCCATCCGCTGGCGAATCTGCGCGTGTTGAATCGGCTACGTCGGGAATTGGCCGTTGACGAAGCGCTGGTGAAGGACTGGATCCGCCACTGGATCGGCCTCGGCTTCGAAGCCGTCGAGGCGCGTATTGACTCGCGATCCGCCTATACGTGCGGGGACGATATAACGCTGGCCGATGTTTGCCTGGTCCCGCAGCATTACAACGCCGTGCGCTTCGAAACAAGGCTTGAACCTTATCCGAAACTCAGTGCGGTAGTTGCCCGCTGCAACGAGTTGCAGGCCTTCGCCGAGGCCGCGCCCGGCGCATAGACCGCCGCGGCCTTCAAAGCGTTCCATTTTGCGCAGCGGGCGGGCGGCGCGTTATGACGCAGCGGCGAGTTCGGACGCTTCGCCGATATGTCTGCGTTGTTCGTCGAGGCCCTTCCAGAATACGAGGACGCCGTCGAGCATCTCGTTGGCGTCGCACACGAAGGCGTCTTCATCCACTTCGCGCTCGCGATAAAAGGACTCGAGTTCATCCCAGGTGTGCTGGGCGTGAGTTTGTTCCAGGCGGGCGTGCCAACTGAAGAAGCCGATGTTCAGGCCCGGCAGGTTCCGCGCTTCCCGGAACGCCCGCCAACCCAGCACCAAATCGTCCCAGAAACCCGCTGCCGCCCAGTTTTCCACCGCCCACGAGGCCGCTTCGGCGACGGCGTAATCCTCGCTGCCGTACAAGCGCATGAGTTCGTCGCAGAAATGCAGGGTGTCGGGAGTTCCGAACCGGCGCTTCCCGAGTTGGGCCAGCGTAAGATTCAGCGGCTTGGCCATGCGCAGCAGCAACTCGAAGTGCGCGGCGCCGAAATGAAAGGTGCCGCCCTCGATGGTGCCTTCGAGACTGCCGAGTTCCGCGTCGTCCCTGGTGCGCCCGCGATACCCGACTCCTATCTCGTTGGCGAGTATTTCTTTCGAGGACCGCATTTCCTCGACGGTGTCCGCGTTGACCATCTTGCGCAATTGAGCAAAAAGGAACTCGTTGGAAAAGACCGAAAACTGAACGAGAAAGGCGCGCGCCTGTTCCAGGGAAATGACGCCTTCCCGGAACCATGGCGTGTAGGGATTGGCGGTGATGACGGGATGATTCAACACCTCCAGCCCCAGCCGATGCTTGAATTGCGCGAACGATGAGTTCTTCATGAGCTATTCTCCGAAATATGTGTGAAACTCATGAAAGATAATATTCCAAATCGAGTAGCAATTTTGTTCAATTCAAGCTCTAATATGCATATGTCTTGATGTTTTCCACTAATTGGTATCGTATAAATCAATGAATCATCCAAAACATATGCTGGATGCCATCGACATCGGCATTCTTGCCGAACTCCAATCGAACGCCCGGCTCAGCATCACCGAACTGGCCGACCGCGTGGCCTTGACGCCGACCCCCTGCGCCCGGCGCGTCCGGCTGCTCGAACAGGCGGGCTATATCGGCGCCTACGTCACGCTACTGGATCAGCGCGCCATAGGCCTGCCCGTAAACGCGTTCGTGGAGGTTCGACTCACTCGGGAGGGGCAGGAAGAAGTCCGGGGTTTCGAATCAAGCGTACGGAATTACAGCGAAGTCATGGAATGCTGGGCCATGTCGGGCGGCTATGACTATCTGCTGCGCGTAGTCACCTCCGACCTGCAATCCTACAACCGCTTCATGCGCGACAAGCTGCTGAACCTGCCCTCGGTGGGCCAGGTGGAGACTGGATTCGGTCTGGAGCGGGTTCTGGCCCGGACGGCGCTGCCGCTCGATCAACTCAAGCGCTCGATAACTTAGGCTCGCTCCAAAATTCCCATCCAGGCACGCAGCACAGCTCTGCGGCATGCGAATTCTTCGAATTTGCTAGAATCCGGGCATGAGCCGCTCCACCGAACATTCCCTGGTCGACCGCCTGCTGATCGGTTTCGATGAGGCGTTGCGCACCTGCGTACCCGGTTCCAGCCACGCCGAACGGGAATCTCCGGGGCAGGCCCAGCCCGAGTCCGAACTCGACGAAGCTCAGGCCCGCCACGTCGCCGGGCTCATGCGCATCAATCATACGGGCGAAGTCTGCGCCCAGGCGCTATACCGCGGCCAGGCCGCCACCGCCCGACTGGGCGAAGTTCGCGCAGCCATGGAAGAAGCCGCGGCGGAGGAAATCGATCACCTGGTCTGGTGCGAACAGCGGCTCGACGCACTCGGTTCGCGCCCGAGCGTGTTCAATCCGCTCTGGTACGGAATGTCGTTCGGCCTCGGCGCGATCGCAGGCATAGCCGGCGACCGCTGGAGCCTCGGCTTCGTCGCCGAAACCGAAAACCAGGTCTGCGAACATCTCGCAGATCACCTGCAAAAACTCCCGGAAGACGACCGCAAAAGCCGCGCCATTCTCGAACAGATGCTCATCGACGAGGAAAAACATGGCGCCGCCGCCAAACAGGCCGGCGGCGCCGACCTGCCCGAACCCGTGCGCGGAGCCATGACCGCCATGGCGCAAGTAATGAAGAAAGTCACCTACCGCATTTGATATCCGCCGCGCCAAGTGCCTGACGGGGTATTGCCCCGAGCAGCGGGAGCTTCTTGCGGCGGTGGTAGGTGAGCGCCAGCGAAATGCAGTGTTTTAACAGCTCTATCGGGAGATCTGCATTCTTGTGCAAGACGATCGCGCGGTTGCCCTCGAATGCGAACTCGTCGCGGTAGAGCTCTCTGAACGTATCCACCAACCTGGTGCCGCAGTGAAACAACAGTTTGCAATTGTCGGGGTCCGACGCCTTCCAGCCCAGTCTTATTGTGCTGCCGATTTTCGTCACATAGCTCGGCTCACCCCATTTCAGGGTTTCCTCCACTTCATCGACTTCGGGTAGTTCCGCCGCGGTATCCAACACGAGCTGGCGCAGCCGCATGACCTGCTTGCGGATTTCCGGAGGGTAGGTGGCGAAGACCGCGGCAGCGGATTGATCGTCGACCGCGTATGCGCCTTTTACGCCCCGTTTTATCATCAGGTTGTTTCTACGATTTCGTAGTCGTGGGTGATTTTGACGCCGGCCTTTTTCAGCATGATCGAGGCCGAGCAGTACTTTTCGGCGGACAGTTCGATTGCGCGGGCGACCTGGGCCTCGCTGAGATTTTCGCCGGCGATGCGGAAATGCATGTGGATCGATTCGAATACGGCAGGCACGGCGTCGGCCCGCTCGGCGCTGACCCGGGCCTCGCAGCGGGTGATCTTCTGGCGGGCCTTGCGCAGGATCGTCACCACGTCGTAGCTCGAACAACTGGCGACGCCGAGGGCGACGAGTTCCATCGGCCGCATGCCCATGTTGCGGCCGCCGCCTTCCGGCGCGCCGTCGATGACGACCGCGTGGCCGCTGCCGGATTCCGCCACGAACATGACGTCTTCGACCCAGTTGACTCGTGCTTGCATTGCTGCCTCTCCTGACTAATTCCGGCTGCCGGCCGCGCCGCGCAGCATGTTTCTCAGTTCCGCGCCCGGTTCGGGAGCGCGCATGAAGGTTTCGCCGATGAGAAAACCGTAAACGCCCCGATCCATCATCCTACGCATGTCGCCCGGTCCGCCGATGCCGCTTTCGGTGATCGGCAGACGGCCGGCCGGGACGTGCGGGAGCAGATCGAACGTGGTGTCGAGGCTGGTATTGAAGTCGCGCAAATCGCGATTGTTGATGCCGATCAATTCGCATTCCAGCGATAGCGCGCGCTCGAGTTCCTCGCGGTCGTGGACTTCCACCAGCACGTCGAGCTTCAGTTCGGCGGCGCAGGCGGCGAGTTCCGCCATTTCCGCGTCGGACAGCGCCGCCGCGATCAGCAAGATGCAGTCGGCGCCGGCCAGACGCGACTCGGCGATCTGCCAGGGGTCGACCATGAAATCCTTGCGCAGCAACGGCAGGTCCGCGGCCGCGCGCGCCGCGCGCAAATCGTCGAGACTGCCCTGGAAATACTTCCCGTCAGTGAGAACCGACAGGCAGGCGGCGCCGGCCTCGGCATAGTCCGCGGCGTGACGGGCGGCATCGAAATTTGCCCGGATGAGTCCTTTCGAGGGCGATGCGCGCTTGATTTCGGCAATCACCGCCGGACTTCCATCGGCAATCCGCTCGCGCAAGGCGCCGGCGAAATCGCGCGGAGCGGGCGCATCGGCCAGTTCGGCTTCGATGCTCGCCTGCGGGCGAGTCGCTTTCGCTGCGGCTACCTCGCTCCGCTTGTGGGCGATGATTTCCGCGAGAATGCCGGCAGAGCTCATGACCGCCTCTCGCATCAGCCGCCGAGGGACCGGCTGACGTCGACCAGTTCCCGGAACTTGTTCACCGCCATGCCGCTTTGCTGGATGGCGACGGCTTTGGCGACGCCCGCCGCCGGATCTTCGCTGAGCCCGGCGGCGTAAATCGCGGCGCCGGCGTTGAGTGCGACGAGTTGCGCGGCCTTTTCGTGTTCCCAGCCAAGCGCCCGATTGACCAGCTCCAGGCTTGCCGCGGGACTGTCGACGCGCAGGTCGTCGATATCGTTCGCCCTTGCCAGGCCCAGGGCTTCCGGCGTGACCTGGAATTCGCCGATATCGCCGTCTTTCAATTCACCGATCCTGGTGGCGGCGGCGACACTGATTTCATCGAGTCCGTCTTCCGCCGCCACGATCAGCACATGTTCGCTGCCGAGTTCCCTGAGCACTTCGAGCAGGGGTCTGATCCAGGCGCCGTCGAATACGCCTATGAGCTGGTTCGGCGCTCCGGCGGGGTTGGTCAGCGGCCCGAGCAGATTGAATACGGTGCGCACGCCGATCTCGCGGCGCGCCGCGATGACGTGTTTCACGGCGCCGTGATGGGCCGGCGCGAACATGAAGCCGACGCCGACCCGGTCGATCAGTTCGCCGACCTGGTCCGGCCCCAGGGCGAGATTGTATCCGGCCGCCTCGAGCACATCGGCGCTGCCGCTCTTGCTCGTTGCGCCCCGATTGCCATGTTTGGCGACCCGCGCGCCGGCGCAGGCGGCGACGATCGCGGCCGCCGTGGAAACATTGAACTTGCCGGCGCCGCTGCCGCCGGTGCCGCAGGTATCGACGAGATGCGAGCGATTGCCTACTTTCACCGGCGTTGCGAGTTCGCGCATGACCCGTGCCGCGCCGAGAATCTCCGCCGCCGTGACGCCTTTCATCTGCAGGCCGACCAGGAAAGCGGCGTTCTGCGCGTCGGTGGTTTCGCCCGACATGACATGGGTCATGACTTCGACCATTTCCGGCGCTGCCAGATCGCTGCCGCCGGTCACCCGCCTGATCGCATCTTTGATGTCCATCGGGTTTTTCCTCTAACTCTTCTTGTAGCTCTTTGTGCTTGGGCCGTTTTCGGTGCGTTCGAGGAAGTTCCGCAACAGATCGTGCCCGAATTCACTGACGATCGATTCCGGGTGAAACTGCACCCCTTCCACATCGAATTCCCGATGCCGCACGCCCATGATTTCTTCGCGCCCGCCGCCGATTTCGGTCCAGGCGGTCACTTCCAGGCACTCCGGCAGGGTCCCGGCTTCGATCACCAGCGAATGATAGCGGGTGGCCGAGAAAGGCGATTCCAGCCCCGTGAACACTCCTGCCCCGGTATGGTGAATCTCGCTCATCTTGCCATGCATCACGCGGCCGGCGCGCACGATGCGCCCGCCGAACTGCTGGCCGATACTCTGATGACCGAGACAGATGCCGAGAATCGGAATTTCGCCGGCGAAGCGCTCGACCAGCGCCAGCGAAATCCCCGCCTCGTCCGGCGTGCAAGGCCCTGGCGAGATTACGATCTGCCGCGGGCGCATTTCGGCGATTTGCTCAAGACCGATTTCGTCGTTGCGGAACACCTCGACCTCGGCGCCCAACTCGCCCAGGTATTGCACCACGTTCCAGGTGAAGGAATCGTAATTGTCGAGCATCAGCAACATGGGTGTACCATCCCGGTCGTCAGCGCCGCAAATGCTATCAGAATTCGCGGGAACGCATCACGGCCCGGAACCGGACCTTAAAACGGACTCATGCCTATTCAATGAACCAACTATTCAGAAAAGCCGGAGACCCCGGTTCATTGACCATCATGTGGTTTCGGCAGGATCTGCGGTTGCGGGACAATCCGGCGTTGCGCGCGGCCGCGGCCGGCAGGGCGGTGTTACCGGTCTATGTGCTTGATGACGGGAATGCCGGCGCATGGAAGATGGGCGGGGCGTCGCGGTGGTGGCTGCACCATTCGCTCAAGTGGCTGAATGAATCGCTGAACGGCAAATTGTGGATCCTGCGGGGCGATGCGGAGCAGGAGTTGGCTGGACTGAGCGCTTCCCTGCCGGTTCGCAAAGTAGTCTGGAATCGATGTTACGAGCCATGGCGGATACAGCGGGACGCAGCAATCGAAAAGTCTCTGCGCGGAGCCGGCGTCGAGACCGAAATCTGCAACGGCTCGCTGCTTTGGGAGCCCCGGGATTGCGTCAAGGCGGATGGAACGCCCTACGGTGTGTTCACGCCTTTCTACCACAATCGGCTCAGCGCCACCTGGCCGGACGAACCGGCTGCGGAACCGGGTGACCTGGTCCTTGCGGAATGCTCCCAGCCCGCGGATCGCATCGACCGGCTTGGACTCAAGCCCCGGATTCCCTGGGACGCAGGCCTCGAGGAACGCTGGGCGCCGGGCGAGGCTGGCGCGCAGGAGCAATTGGGGAACTTTCTCAGACGCAGTGTCGAGGACTATCGCGTCAAGCGCGATTTTCCCGCGGATCAGTCAATCTCGTCGCTATCCCCGCATCTGCATTTCGGCGAGATCAGTCCGCGCCAGGTGTGGTGGGACACCCGTTCCGCGGATTCCGGCGATGGAGGCGATGCCTATGTCCGCCAATTGTGCTGGCGCGAGTTCGCCTGCCACTTGCTGTATCACTACCCGGACTTCGCCGATGCCAACTGGAAAAGCGAGTTCGACCGGTTCCCCTGGCGCGACGACCCTGGATCATTGCGCCGCTGGCAACAAGGTGTCACCGGCGTACCGCTGGTGGATGCGGGCATGCGGGAACTCTGGGAAACCGGCACGATGCACAATCGCGCACGCATGGTGACCGCGTCATTTCTCACCAAGAACCTGCTCATTCATTGGCGGCATGGCGCGGAATGGTTCTGGGACTGCCTCGTCGACGCCGATCTTGCGAACAACAGTTTCGGCTGGCAATGGGTAGCCGGCAGCGGAGCCGATGCCGCGCCCTACTTCCGCATCTTCAACCCGGTGCGGCAATCGCGCAGGTTCGATCCGAACGGAGAATATCTGCGCCGCTGGCTACCCGAATTGCGCCGGCTGCCCGACAAGCACATCCACGCGCCCTGGGAGGCTGGAGAGGCGGTCTTACGCGAGGCCGGAGTGAGACTCGATGAAACCTATCCCGGGCCCATCGTGGATTTGAGCGAATCCCGCAACCGGGCGCTGGCCGCCTGGAATGAAATGCGGCAAGAGCATCTGTAACGATCAGTCGTCGATTCGCAGGGAGGCAGCGTTCAACTGGACGGCGCGCATGATCGCCTTGGCCTTGTTGCGGGTTTCCTCCCATTCCATGTCGGGCCGGGAATCGGCGACGATGCCGGCGCCGGCCTGGACGTAAATCTTGCCCCCGGTGATGATCGCGGTGCGGATCGCGATGGCCATGTCCATGTTGTCGTTCCAGCCAATGTAGCCCATGGCACCGCCATAGATGCCGCGCCGGTCCGGTTCGAGTTCGTCGATGATTTCCATCGCGCGGATCTTGGGCGCGCCGCTCAAGGTGCCCACGGGCAAGGTTGCGCGCAATACGTCGAGCGCGCTGCGGTCGGGCAGGATTTCGCTTTCGACGGTGGAAGCGATGTGCATGACATGAGAGTAGCGTTCGACGAACATCTTGCGCGGCACGCGCACCGAACCGATCTTCGACACCCGCCCCGAATCGTTCCGGCTCAGGTCGATCAGCATGAGGTGCTCGGCCAGTTCCTTCTCGTCGGCGAGCAGTTCCTTCTCGAGGGCTAAATCCTCTTCCTCGGTTGCGCCGCGGTGACGCGTACCGGCGAGCGGATGCACGGTGATCTTGCCGTTTTCCACCCGCGCGAGAATCTCGGGCGAGGCGCTTACCACGTGGTGGTCTTCGAGATTGAAGAAAACCATGTAGGGCGAAGGATTCAGATGGCGCAAGGCGCGATACAGATGCAGCGGTTCGCCATCGAAATCCCCCGACATGCGCTGTGAAAGCACCACCTGCATGCAATCTCCGGCAACGATGTAGTCCTTGATCCGTTCGACCGCGCGCTTGAAGTCGGCTTCCGGAAAATGCTGATGGTAATCGCGGTCCTCGATGGTTCCCGCCCCGTTCGGCGGCAGTTCCAACTTGCCGCCGAGTTGCCGCTCCAGTTCGTCGAGCCGCTTGAGCGCGGCGGCGAAACTATCGGCTTGAGCGGGGTCGGCGTTGACCACCAGGGACGCAGTCCCCATGAGGTTGTCGAAAATGACGATCTCGTCGGCCACCATGAGCAGGACATCCGGCGTGCCGATATCGTCGCGTCCTTTTGACGGGCCGATCCGAGTTTCCGCGTAACGCACGGTATCGTAAGCGAAATATCCCACGAGACCGCCGTTGAATCGCTGATCGCCAGGCGCGCCGGGGGCGCGGAATCGCGCCTGGAATTCGGCGATGAAGGGAAACGGGTCGTCCAGTTCGTGCCACTCGACGACTTCGCCGTCGGTTTCCACGGTGAGCCGGGTTCCGGTTACCCGCAACAGCGTCCGGCAAGGCAGGCCGATGATCGAGTAACGGCCCCATTGCTCTCCTCCCTCGACCGATTCGAAGAAGAAGCTGTAAGGGCCGTCGGCGAGTTTCAGGTAGGCGCTGAGCGGCGTTTCGAGATCGGCCAGCACCTTGCGCGCGACCGGAATCCGGTTGCAGCCCTGCTCCGCAAGCTGCCGAAAACGCTGCTCGTCCATCAGTTTCTCCGTCGCCCGAGCGGAATCATCAGGCCGGGAGCCGGGCCTGTTCGAGTTGGGCGCGCATGGCGCCGATGGTGGCGCGATAGTCTTCGCTGTTGAAGATGGCCGAGCCGGCCACGAACATGTCGGCGCCGGCTTCGGCGATGGCGCGGATATTGTCGACGCCGACGCCGCCGTCGACTTCGAGCCGGATGGGATTTTCCGCCTCGCCGATGATCGAACGCGCCTGGCGCAATTTGTCGAGCGTGGAAGGAATGAACTTCTGGCCGCCGAAACCCGGATTCACCGACATCAGCAACACGAGATCGATCTTGTCGAGCAGATAGTCGAGGCAGTTGAGCGGCGAGGCGGGATTGAAAACCAGCCCGGACTTGCAGCCGTGATCGCGAATCAGTTGCAGGCTGCGGTCGACGTGATGGCTGGCCTCGGGATGAAAACTGATATAGCTCGCGCCCGCTTCGGCGAAATCCGTGATGAGCCGGTCGACGGGCGTCACCATCAGGTGCACGTCGATGGGAGCGGTGACGCCATGCTTGCGCAGGGCCGCGCAGACCATCGGGCCGATAGTCAGGTTGGGCACGTAATGGTTGTCCATCACGTCGAAATGGATGACGTCCGCGCCCGCGTCGAGCACGGCTTCGACTTCATCGCCGAGCCGCGCAAAGTCGGCGGAAAGGATTGAAGGCGCTATGAGGTAGTCGTTCATCCTGGATCAGTCCTGGACTGCGGTCTTGAGCGTGCGGGGAGTTTAGCATTATTGCCGCGCATTGAGTTCCCGCAGGCGTTCGGGCGTGCCGATGTCCATCCAATCGCCCCGATACAGTTCTCCGCCGACCTGGCCGCGGTTCATGGCCGCGCGCAACAGGGGCACCACGGACAGCGGCTCGGGCTTCAGTCCGGCGAACAGATTGCGATGCATGACGCTGATGCCGGCGAAAGTGCCGCGACCCGCCGCCGTGCCATTATCGTCATGAATGCGGCCATTGGGGTGCAGAAAGAAATCGCCGTTCGGTCTCGCCGGCGGATTCGGCACGAGTACCAGATGCGCCAGGGTTTCCCCGCCGTCCACGGGCCGCAGCGCGGAATAGTCGAACCCGGTCCAGACGTCGGAATTGGCGACGATGAACGATTCGCCTTCGACCAGAGACATGGCCTGAATGATACCGCCGGCGGTATCGAGCAGTTCCGCCTCGGGCGAATAAGCGATTTCCAGCCCGAAGCGCGAACCGTCGCCGAGGGTTTCGCGAATCATGTCGCCGAGATGGAACAGATTGACCGCGACACGCCCGATGCCGGCCCGGGCCAGGCTCACGAGTTGATGTTCGATCAAGGTATGTTCGCCGACTTTCAGCAGCGGCTTGGGCGTCGTGTCGGTGATGGGCCGCATGCGTTCGCCGCGCCCGGCCGCGAGCAGAATTGCCTGCATCAGTTCACCGGCTGCAACTTGTCGCGGGCGCGCGGCTCCAGTTCCCGTCGGAACCAGGATTCGAGCTGCCCCATTTCCCGATATTCCCGGGCGACTTCGATGAAGTATTCCATCACCAGGGGAATATCGGCCAGGAAACCGGGTTTGTGATCGCGGATCGTGAGCCGGCAGAAGATGCCCAGCACCTTCAGATGCCGCTGCAGCCCCATCAGGTCGAAATCGCGCCGGAATTGCGCATCGGAAACCCCTGTGACTATGCCCCGGGACCGCGCGCCTTCCAGGTAATAGCCGATCCAGTCTTCGAGCCGGCGCCGGTCCCATCTGATATAGCAGTCGCGCAAGAGGGAAACGAGGTCGTAACTGCAAGCCCCGTGGACCGCATCCTGGAAATCGAGTATTCCCGGACGATCCGAGCCGGCCGGCGGCAACATCAGGTTGCGCGAATGGTAATCGCGATGCACGGCGACCCGGGTCTGGGCGAGCGCCGCCCCGCAAAGAAAATCGAAGCAGCCGTCGATAATCTCCATTTGTTCCGTGTTGGGCTCGACTTGCAGCCAGCGCCGGCAGAACCAGTCGGGAAACAGTGACATTTCCCGCGTCAGTTCCGTCTTGTCGTATGCGGGAAGTTCGCGCGGGTCCACGTGCTGCTGCAAATCGAGCAGGCTGTCGATGGCGGTGCGATAGAGCCGGTCGACCGTCTCAAGGTCGCCGCTTTCCCGCGCCCGCAGCAAACGGGGGAGATAGAGTTGATCGCCGAAATCTTCAAGCAGCATATAGCCTTGTTCAAGATCCGCGGCATGCAGTTCCGGCGCGCGCAGCGAGGCGCCGCGCAGCAAACGGGTGACTTCGACGAAGGGGCGGCTGTCTTCCTTCTGCGGCGGGGCGTCGACCGCGATGTAGGATGTTTCGGCCGTGGGGCGGGCGCGAAAGTAACGTCGGTGACTTGCGTCGCCACTGACGATTTCCAACTCGCCGAGTTCCGGGGCGTCCGGCAGCATTTGCCGCAGCCGGGCCCGGGTCCAGACCGTCAGGCCCGCAAGGCGGCCGTCTTGCTCTGCTGCCGCATCTTTTTCGGCCGCGGGCGCTGCCGCTTCTTGTCTTGTGCTCGGACTTCGTTCCATTATGCTGCCATTGAACCGCCACGCCGGGCTTCGATGTCAGGAATATCGACTTCTCATGCAAGCTGTTGAATTCGGGATCAGAATACTGCCGGCCATCGCATTGCTCGCCTTCAACTTGCATGCAGGCGCCGCCGAACGGCAATCGATCACGCAATCGGAAATCGAACGCCTCGACTGGGCGCCGGTGGAGGCCCTGACCCAGGAACAGCGCGCCGGACTCGCACCGGCCTGCTGCGGCGCTTTCGTCGATAGTAGCAGAACCCCGTCCGGCGGCTTCGACACGGAGTCAGATCAGACAAGGTTTACCGCCGCCGAGGGATTCACCCAGACCGGCCCCGACACCATAAGCATCAGCGGTGAAGTCACCGTGGAGGAAGGCGCGCGCACGATCGCCAACGACGGTGAAACCGTCATCGACAATGCCGCCGGCACTTTCGAACTTGAAGGCGATGTCGAGTTCCGCGAGCCCGGCATCCTCCTGCGTGGAAGTTCGGCTCTCATCGACAACGAAAACGATCTGAGCCGGGTGCAGGCGGCCCGCTACGTCCTGCATGAAACCGGCATCCACGGCAGCGCGGCCGCCATCGTCTACGATAGTGAATCGGGCCGCATTACCCTCGACAACGGCGAATTCAGCCGCTGCGAACCGATCGATCCGTTCTGGACCATCGCCGCTGACGCCATGACGTTGGACCCGGCGCAAGGCCGCGGCACGGCCCGGAATTTGCGCCTGCGACTGGGCGACACGACCATATTGCGCTATCCCTTCGAACTGAGCTTCCCGCTCGGCGATCAGCGGGTCTCCGGATTCCTGCCGCCGAGCATGGGCTCGACCCGCAGTGGCGGATTCGATTTCGAACTGCCGTACTACTTCAACCTGGCGCCCCATTACGACGCCACCGTCATGCCGCGCCTGGTCAGCGACCGCGGGGTCATGCTCGGCGCCGAGTTCCGCTATCTCGCCGAACGGTCGATGAATACCGTGAACCTTTCCTGGCTCGGCAATGACAGGCAGTTCGATCCGGAGTTCGCCGCCGTCGCCGGATCCGGATCGCCGCCAAGGGAAAATCGCTGGTACGCCGGCTTCCGGCACAACGGCCTGCTCGGCGAGAACTGGCGCACGATGGTGGATTTCACAGCGGTCAGCGACCGCGACTGGTTCATCGATCTTGCCGGCGGCGGGCTCAACGTCACCACGCGCAATCACCTGAACCGGCAAGCACGGCTGAGCTACGCGTCAGAATCTTTGCAAGCCGATCTCGACGTGCAACGCATCCAGATCATCGATCCGCTGATCGATGCACTGAATATCGCCAAGCCCTATGACCGTCTGCCGCATTTCCGTTTTCGCACCGGAATCGATCTCGGGGCGAATCTGCGTTTCGCCTTGGCCGGGCAGGCAGCCCATTTCGACCGCAAACTCGACGAGAGCCTGATTTCAAGACGGAACATCGACAATGGCGCCCTGGCCACGGGCAGCCGCGTCAACCTCTCGCCGCGGCTGGACTGGGCGCTCGAAGCCCCCGGCTCGTTTCTGCGCGCCGCAGCCAGTTACGATTACCTGGGTTACGAACTCGACCGGCAAGCGCTCGGCAGCCCCGCGGATCCGAGCCTGGACATGGCGGGCTACAGCATCGACGGCGGCCTGATCTTCGAACGCCCGCGAGGCGGTGGAAACGGAATGCAGACCCTCGAGCCGCGCCTGTACTACCTGTACCGGCAATATCGCGATCAAAGCAGCTTGCCGCTATTCGACACTTCCGAGTTGAATTTCGGATTCACGCAACTGTTTCGCGAACGCCGCTTCAGCGGCGGCGACCGCTTCGCCGACGCCGACCGGCTCGGTATCGCCGTAACCAGCCGCCTGCTGGATAACGACGGACGCGAGCGCGCCCGCTTCAGCCTCGGCCAGATTCACTACTTCCGCGACCGCCTCGTCAGCCTCGCCAACCCGCTGCGTCAATGGCAGCCCTTGTATTCACCGGTCAGCGACACTTCGGCCCTGGCGGGAGAGATGGAATACCGCTTCCGGGGAAACTGGCGGCTCAGCGCCGACGTACAATGGAACGAGCACCATCGCGAAGTCGACGAAGGCAGTCTGCAATTGCGCTATCAACGCGACAGCGAGCGAATATTCAATTTGTCCTGGCGCCATCGCTCGCTGTTGCAGGCTACTCCATACCTGCTTCGCGCGGGCATCGACCCGAACATCAACCAGACCGACATATCCGGCGCCTGGCCGCTGTCGGCAAACTGGAAACTGCTGGCGCGCTGGAATTACGACCACGCCAATTCACGGAACCTGGAGGCTTTCGCCGGGGTCGAATATCGTAACTGTTGCGCCACGATCCGCGTGATCGCGCGGCAATGGCTTGACGAATATGAATTGTTTGTCCCTAATGTCCCTTCCAACCGCGGCGTTTTCGTACAATTCAATTTGCACGGACTCGGCAATCTAGCCGGCGGCGGTTTGAGCGATTTGCTGAGTGACGGAATACAGGGATTCAGAGATCCGGATTATGAATAAGCTCCTTTCGACTGGCCCGGCGCCGCTTCTTACCTTGCTGCTGGCCTTGGCGCCGCTGGCCGTGCAGCCCGTTTTCGCCCAGGAACGCATGATGCTCGACCGCATCGTGGCTATCGTCGATACCGGCGTGGTGCTGCAAAGCGAAGTCGATTCCCGTCTCGCGGACATCATCACCAACGCCCGGCGCAGCGGCCAGCCCGAGCCCGACCTGGAAGAAATCTACGACGACGTGCTCGACGCCCTGGTGCTCGAAAACCTGCAAATGCAGATCGCCGAACGCATCAACATCCGCTTCGACGACGACACGATCAACCGCGTACTCGGATCGATGGCGGAAAGCAGCGACATGAGTTTCGATCAATACGTCACCACCCTGGAACAGGCCGGCGTCTACCTGCAGACACGGGAGCAGGTGCGGAAACAGTTGACCTTGCAGGAATTGCAGCGCGGCCTGGTCAATCAGCGCATCCGCATCACCGACCAGGAAATCGAGAACTTCATCAATTCCGAAATGGGACAGGAACTGATGCAGGCGGACTATTTCCTCAATCACATGATGGTGCCTTTCGGCGCCGAGGAAGCCGGCGAATCGCGGCAGCGAAAAATGCAGTACGCGGGCGAACTTCTCGCGCGCCTCGAAGCCGGCGAGGATTTCGGCGAGGTGCGCGCGGCAGTCATGCAAGGCGGCCCGTTCCAGGTTACCGCCACCGATTTCGGCTGGCGCAAGCTCGATCAGATTCCGGCGCTGTTCGCCTCGACGGTAGAGGAGATGAGCGTCAGCCAGATCGAAGGACCGTTCGAAGCGCCCAACGGACTCCACATCATCCAGTTGGCCGACCAGCGCGGAGGCACTTCCCAGTTCGTACAGCAGACGCATCTGCGCCACATCATGTTGAGCCCCAACGAAATACGAAACGACGACCAGTCACTGGCCGAGATCAGGCGCCTGCGGCAGCGGATTCTGGACGGCGAGGATTTCGCCCCGATCGCCCGGCAGAACTCCGACGACGCGGCCTCGGTGGTAGCCGGCGGCGATCTCGACTGGATCAACGAAGGCGGCATGCCGATCGAGTGGGAGGTCGTGGTAGACGAAATGGAAGTCGGCGAACTGAGCGAACCCGTGCGCACGGACACCGGCTGGCACATCATCGAAGTGCTCGGCCGGCGGCTGACCGATCTCAGCCAGGAATTCACCAGGGCCGAAGCGGAGAACGTATTGCGCAACCGCAAATTCGATCTTGAATTGCAGAACTGGCTGATCGAGATTCGCGAAGAAGCGTTCGTTGAATACGTCGAGTGAGAAACCGGGCCCTCTTTACAGGCTCGCGCTGACTCCCGGCGAACCGGCCGGCATCGGACCGGACCTGTGCGCGCAACTGGCCCAAAGCCCCCCCGCCGACGTCGAACTGATCGCTTTTTGCGATCCCGGACTGCTTGAGCAACGCGCAGCCTCGCTTGGACTGCCGTTGCGGCTCGACCCACCCGGCGCAGAACCGCGCCCATGCGCCCCCGGCGAATTGCGAATAGCGCCGGTAAAGCTGGCGGCGCCGGCGCACCCGGGCGAACTGAATGCCGCCAACTCCGCCTATGTGCTCGATTGCCTGCGCGCCGCCGTCCGGCATGTTCTGGAAGGCCATGCCGACGCCCTCGTGACCGGGCCCGTCCACAAGGCGGTCATCAACCAGGCCGGCTATCCGTTTTCCGGCCATACCGAATTCCTCGCCGAACTTTGCGGCTGCGAGACCAGCGTCATGATGCTGGCGACGCCGGGCCTGCGAGTGGCTCTTGCCACGACCCATCTGCCCTTGCAGGACGTGCCGGCCGCGATCAACCGCGATCGGCTGATCGAGGTGCTCACGATACTGGATCGGGACTTGCGCGGCCGCTTCGGTATCGAACGGCCCCGTATCCTCGTTTGCGGTCTCAATCCCCACGCCGGCGAGTCCGGTGAACTCGGCAGGGAGGAAATCGAAATCATCGAACCCGTGCTCGCGGAATTGTGTTCCCTCGGCATGGATCTGGTAGGCCCCTTGCCCGCCGACACTCTCTTCACGCCGCACCGGCTCGACGACGCCGACGCGGTGCTAAGCATGTATCACGACCAGGGCCTGCCGGTGCTCAAGTTCAAGGGTTTCGGCAATGCGGTCAACATCACGCTCGGCCTGCACATTATCCGCACCTCGGTCGATCATGGCACGGCGCTCGACCTGGCAGGCAGCGGCAAGGCCGATGCCGGCAGCCTGCGCTACGCCGTCGAAGCAGCAGTCGAAATGCTGCGTGCGGGCGATCGGGCGTGACCGCCGCGGCTCGCATGCATCGGCCACGCAAGCGCTTCGGTCAGAACTTTTTGCGCGATCCCGACTATATCGGCCGCATCGTTGCCGCCATCGCGCCCGAATCCGGCGACCATTGCGTGGAAATCGGTCCCGGCGACGGGGCGCTGACCCTGCCGCTGGCGGAGGCCGCGGGCCGACTCGATTGCGTCGAACTCGACCGCGATCTGGCGCGGCAGCTCGATTCGCGCCTCGCGGGAAAGGAGCATGTGCGGATACATTGCCGGGATATCCTCACATTCGACCTTGCCGAGTTGGGCGGAAATCCCGGAAGCCTGCGAATCATCGGCAATCTTCCATACAACATCTCAACTCCCGTGCTGTTCCACCTGCTCAAGATGTCACGTTGGATCAACGACATGACCTTTATGCTGCAAAGGGAGGTCGTGGAACGCATGACCGCGGCCCCGGGGAGCCGGAACTATGGCAGATTGAGCGTCATGCTCGAGTACCATTGCGAGGTCGATCGGCTGTTTCACGTACCGCCCGAAGCGTTCCGGCCGACACCCAAAGTCCACTCTTCCGTGGTGCGGCTGCGGCCGCACCGTCCGCGGCCCCTGCAGGCCGCTGACGAGAACACCCTCGCTACGGTCGTGCGAACGGCTTTCGGCCAGCGCCGCAAGACCTTGCGCAACGGCCTGAAATCCCTGGCCGCGGCGAAAGTGCTCGAACGGCTTCCCGTCGACCTCGGCGCAAGACCCGAGCAACTCGGTCTGGCAGACTATGTGCAAATCAGCGACGCCATTTCAAGTGACGGTGAAAAATGACGAATCCGGCCGACCATATCGAGATCCATCCGGTGGCGGTGTTTCTCGAAAACCAGTCCGACCCCGAAGCCGGCCGCTTCGCTTTCGCCTATACCATACAGATCACCAACAACGGGCCGGAACCGGTGCAATTGCTGTCGCGCCACTGGTACATCACCGACGCCAGCAACGAGGTCGAGGAAGTCGAAGGACCGGGAGTGGTCGGCTTGCAGCCCGTGATCGACCCGGGAGAAACGTTTCAATACAGCAGCGGCGCGATCATCGAGACCGAAACGGGAACCATGCATGGCAGCTATCGCATGGTGACGGGCGCGGGCGAAAGTTTCGACGCGCCGATCCCGATGTTCTTGCTCGCACCGCCGCGAACGATCCACTAGGCGGGCAACATGAGCACCTACGCGGTCGGAGACATACAGGGCTGCTACAAGCCGCTGAAGAAACTGCTGAAGAAAATCGGCTTTGCGCCCGGGAAAGACCGGCTCTGGTGCGTGGGCGATCTGGTCAACCGCGGCCCGAAGTCGCTCGACTCCTTGCGGCTCTTGCGGGAAATCGACGATTCGCTGGTCGTCGTTCTCGGCAATCACGATCTGCACTTTCTCGCGGTCCACGAGGGCTGTACGCCGATGCGGCGCAAGGACCGCCTGCGCGAATTGCTGGCCGCAAAGGACTGCGACAAACTCGCCGATTGGCTGCGGCTGAAGCCCCTTGCGCATTTCGAGACCATCGAAACCGAAACCGGCCCACGCCCCTTTCTGATGGTGCACGCCGGCATCGCGCCCAACTGGTCGGTCGGCAAGACGCTGGAACTGGCCGCCGAGGTCGAAACCGCCTTGCGCGAGAAGCCGCGAAAATACCTGGCTCATATGTATGGAGACGAGCCAAGCCTCTGGCATGACGGTCTCTCCAAACAGCGCCGATTGCGCACAATTACCAATTATCTGACCAGAATCCGTTTCTGCGACAGCGAGGGGCGCTTGCGGCTCGACCTGAAGGAAGGCATAGACACCGCGCCTCCGGGCTATGAGCCCTGGTTTCGCTGGCAGCGGGTCAGCGCCGAGACCGACATCGTATTCGGGCATTGGGCCGCAATCGAAGGCGTAAGCGGCCAGGAGCGTATTCACGCTCTCGACACCGGTTGTGTCTGGGGCGGAACCCTAACCGCCATGCGGCTGGAAGATGGTATCCGGTTCTCGGTGCCGGGCTGAGCGTTATAATAAGCACTTCAGTTCCTTATCGGCTCCATAGGCCATGAAAACCTATCTGGTAGGCGGCGCGGTCCGCGACAAGTTGCTCAAGCTTCCGGTCAGGGAAAAGGACTGGGTAGTCGTCGGCGGCAGCGGCGCCGATCTCGAAAGGCTCGGCTACCGCCAGGTCGGCAAGGATTTTCCGGTTTATCTGCACCCCGAAAGCAAGGAGCAATACGCGCTCGCGCGCCGGGAACGCAAGATCGCGCCGGGACATACCGGTTTCGCTTTCGATACCGGGGTTGAAGTGAGCCTGGAAGAAGATCTGGCGCGGCGCGATCTTACCGTCAACGCCATGGCCGAAACCGGGGACGGCGAACTGATCGATCCCTACGGAGGCCGCGATGACCTGGAGAACCGCGTGTTGCGTCATGTCTCGCCGGCATTTCGCGAAGACCCGTTGCGGGTATTGCGGGTCGCCCGTTTCGCCGCGCGCTTCAAACATCTCGGTTTCGGCGTGGCGCCGGAAACGATGCAATTCATGCGAGAGATGGTCGGGCGAGGCGAACTCGCCGAACTGACCAGGGAGCGCGTCTGGCGGGAGATCGAGGCGGCGCTGGGCAGCCAATCGCCGGAGGAGTTCTTTCGCGTATTACGCGAATGTTGCGCGCTCCAGGTGATTCTTCCCGAAGTGAACCGCCTGTTCGGGGTGCCGCAGCCGGCGAAATATCATCCGGAAATCGACACCGGCGTCCATACGCTGATGTGCGTGCAGGCAGCGGCCCGGCTCACGGAGGATCCCGTCACGCGTTACGCGGTGCTCATGCACGATGTCGGCAAGGGCGTCACCGACCGCGCCAAGTGGCCGAGCCATCACGGCCACGAAGAACTCGGCGTGCCACTGGTCAGGGAAGTCACGCGGCGACTGGGCGTACCCACGGAATATGCGGAAACCGCGGAGGCCGTCTGTAAATATCACACCTTGCAACACCGCGTGCTCAGCTTGCGGCCCGCAACCGTCTTGCGGCTTCTGACGGGCCTCGATGCGATTCGGCGCCCGCAGCGGTTCGAACGCTTCCTGACGGCCTGCCTGGCCGACGCCCGCGGCCGCACGGGATTCGAGGACTGTGAGTATCCCCAGAACGAATACCTGGAGCGAATGCTGGCGGCGGTAAATTCGGTCAATGCCGGCGAGTTGCTGCGGGACAAGCCGGAAGCGGACGCCGGCGAACTCATCGCCCGCGGCAGGATAGACGCCATCCGCCGGGCTCAGGCCGAATTCGTTCATTGATGGTGGCCGCTCCATCCGATGCGCCGGTGGCGCTGGTAACCGGCAGTGCGCGGCGCATCGGCGCCGCTATTGCACGCAAGTTTCATGATCGCTCTTACCGCGTATTGCTGCATTGCAGGAACTCGACCGATGAAGCTGAAGCGCTTGCGGCCGCATTGAACGCGCGCCGGGCTTCGTCGGCGGCTGTGCTGATCGCCGACCTGGCATCCGCCGATGGCGGCGAACGAATTGCGCGAGAGGCGCTTGCGCAATTTCGGCGCGTCGACGTACTCGTCAACAACGCTTCGGGTTATTACCCGGCGGGCTTCGGCGAAGTGAGCGCCGAACAATGGGACGACTTGCTGGGGAGCAATCTGCGCGGGCATTTCTTTCTCAGCCAGGCCCTGGGCGAGGCGTTGCGTTCGCGCGGCGGCGCCATTGTCAATATCGGCGACATCTTCGCGAACCGCGCCCGGCGCGGCTATTCGGTTTACACGATCGCCAAGGCTGGGCTTAACGCGATGACCCGGTCGCTGGCGCTCGAACTGGCGCCCTCGGTGCGCGTAAACACCATCGCTCCCGGCTCGATTCTCTGGCCGGAACACCTGGCTGACGAGTCCGATCCAGAGGCCGCCGAGGCGCGGCAACGGATCATACGGTCGATTCCCATGCAGGCACAGGGCGACGCGGATCAGGTTGCCGACCTGTGCTGGTTCCTGGCCGTCGAAGCAAGCTACATGACCGGACAGACCGTCAGAATTGACGGCGGTTGGTTTCTGAATCCCGTCTAGTCGAGTTCTACCCTGGTGAGAGGGTGGCGGGATTTGTCGAAGCGGGTCCAGAGTTCAACGAGATCGGGGCCGTCGGGCGCCAACTTGTGATCGGGCAGCAGTTCGGCCAGCGGGCACAGGATGAAGGCGCTGTCGAGCACTTCCCGGTGGGAGATCGTCAATGAGCCGTGAGCGCCGTCCGCCGCACCGGGAACGAAGACGTCGATGTCGATGGGACGCGAGGAAAAACTCGGCTTGTCGGGAACGCGGCCCAGGCGCAGTTCAAGCTGCTTGAGCCAGGAAACGGCATCGGGTACGGCTTCGTCCGTCTCAGTGAGCGCCGCCAGATTGAGAAAATCGGCCCCGTCGAAACCCATTGCGGCGCTGCGGTAGGCATTCGAACAGCGTAGCGGACCGTATCGTCGTTCCAGTTCGGTCAGCGTCCGGCGGATGTTGACGGCGGCATTCTCGTTGCTGCCGATGCAGAGAACCAGCAATGCCATTGCTCAATCTTCCGCCGCGCCGTCCGGTTTGCGCCTTTCGATGATCACGCCGGTGTCCCTGGAGCCGGTAACCGCCCCGGGCTTGCCCACTCGCAGCCGCAGCCAGGGCACCGGGAACTCGGCCTGGATGATTCCGGCGATGGCCTCGGCAAGCGCCTCGATGAGCTGGAAATTCGAGGCTGCGACAAATTCCCTGACCCGATGTGAAATCGCCTTGTAGTCGAGCGCGTCGGCGATGTTGTCGGATCGCGCCGCTGCGCGAATGTCGAAGCCGAGATCGAGATCGATGCTCACGATCTGCCTGCATTCGCGCTCCCAATCGTAAATACCGATGACGGTTTCGACCTCGAGTTCCCTGATGTAAACAATATCCATCGGCGCTCCGTGGGGGTCAGATCGCATCCAGGGATTCCAGCGGCCAGCGCGGCCGTACCTGGATTTCGAGTCCGTCGCTTTCGCCGGCCAGTAGGCGCATGCAGCCGGCATAGGCGATCATCGCGCCATTGTCGGTGCAATAGCGCGGCGCGGCGTAATGCACGGCATCGGCGCCAAGTTGCTCCTCGAGCACCTGCCGCAGCCGCTTGTTGGCGCTGACCCCGCCGGCAATGACCAGCGATTCCAGCCCGGTCTGTTGTATGGCGCGCCGGCACTTGATCGCCAGGGTATCGACCATGGCCTCTTCGAAGGCCCGGGCAACATCCGCCCTGGTTTGTTCGTCCAGTTCGCCCGCGCTTTCCCGCTGTTCGGCGATCACGGTGCGGACATAGGTCTTCAGACCGCTGAAACTGAACTCAAGGCCGGGGCGTTTGGTCATCGGCCGGGGAAAATCGAAGCGCTCCGGATCGCCCTGCTCGGCCAGACGCGCGAGATGCGGCCCCCCGGGATAAGGCAGGCCGAGCATCTTGGCGACCTTGTCGAAGGCTTCGCCCGCAGCGTCGTCCAGCGACTCGCCGAGCATCGTGTAACCGCCGACCCCTTCGGCCTGGACCAGTTGGCTGTGACCGCCGGAAACGAGCAAGGCCAGGAAGGGAAACTCAAGCCCGCCGCCTTCCAGCAGCGGCGCCAGCAGATGCCCTTCCATGTGATGTACGCCCAGGGCCGGCACGTCGAGCCCCTCGGCCAATGCGCGGCCGATCGAGGCGCCGACGAGCAACGCGCCGACCAGGCCGGGACCGGCGGTATAGGCGATACCGTCGATATCGGACAACTCAAGGCCGGCCTCGGCGAGTACCTCGCGAATCAGCGGCAAGGTCTTGCGCACGTGATCGCGGGACGCGAGTTCCGGAATCACGCCGCCGTAACGGGCGTGGATTTCCACCTGGCTGTACAGGCCATCTGCAAGCAGGCCGCGCTCGCTGCAATAGACGCCGATTCCGGTCTCGTCGCAGGACGTTTCGATACCGAGAACGATCAAGTGTTTTCTCGCTCGGGAATTCGACTGGAAACAAAAAGGCCGGGACTTGCGCCCCGGCCTTTTTGATCGAAGAACAAGTTCGCCATGACTTAGAGTCGATAAGTCAGTCCCGCAAAAACAAACCGACTGGTATCGAACAGGCCCGGGTAAGTGTTGTTGTTACCTGTTCCCGTGCCAACATTAGTCGACAAGGGCGGATCTTCAGCCAAAAGATTGTTCACACCCAATCGCAGGTTGATCGAATCACTGAAGTCATAATTGACGGCGAGATCGAGGTAGTTACGTTCTTCAAGGAAGTCGTTCATATACTCGTCACGCTGCGATGCTTGCTGTAGGTCAAGACCGAACAAGGTGGTTTCAGCCACGTGACGCCAGGTAAGCGCAACCGTCAAATCCAGTGGCGTATTCCAGGTAGCCAAGAGCCGGTGCCTGTAATCCGGATTAGGCAATCCGCACTGGCCCGCATACAGTTCCACGCACTCGATTGGATCAGCGCCTGAGAAAGGCGTTGTCGTCAATGTATCCAGGAACGTCGCTACGTAATCAAAGTTCAAGCCACCCCAGGCACCCATATCGAACGCATAATTCACGTTCATATCGATGCCCTGAGTCTCGAGCAGCGCAATATTGGCGTTTTGCTGGCTGATACCGGCTATACCTCCACCGGGCGCATCGTTTGACAGCCAAAGGGTGCCAAACACGTCCCGCTGGATCAGTGAGCAAAATACATCGGAGCCAGGCCCGCCGGCGATACAACCGTCCAGGCTGGCCTGGGCCGGAATGGTGCCAATTGCATCGGAAACTTCAATATCGAAGTAATCGATCGCAACGCTCAGATTCTCGATCGCTGTGGGGGTGATAATTACTCCCAAGGTACGAGTATCTGATGTCTCAGCCACCAGTTGCGCGTTGCCGCCAGTGATGATGTTGTACTGACCCGCCGGATTGTCCTCGATGCCCGAGTTGTACTGTGCCGTGGTGGCGCCGGTGCGTGCGCAGGCCTCTTGCGAGGCTGTGGGTCTGACACTCACGTCACCTTGAGCGTCAAAGCCAGAAGCACAGGGGTCGAAAAGTCCATTTTCACCGGTAGTCAAGTCAGTCAAGCCGGTATTGGCGCCCACGAACAAATTAAAAACGTTGGGCGCTCGAATCGCACGGGAGAAATTCGCCCGGAATCGAACGTCACTGATCGGGGTCCAACTTGCGCCCACAAACCAGGTGTCCGCGGTAAAGCTGCCGACCGTATCTTGACGGGATTGAGGATCCAGGCCAGCGGTGGTGTAGTCGGAGAAGCGATATCCAGCCTGCACGCCCAACTCTTCCGCCATCGGCGCACCCTGAATGATCGGCAGTTCAAACTCCACGAACGCTTCAAAAACATCAATGTCGCCGGAAATGGGCAAAGTTGCGCCGCCAGTTCCGGTCAGTCCACGCCCTCCTGGGATTTGCGATATGTCGTCGGCGATTCGCGACAGGTGGTCTTCTCGATATTCAACACCAGCCAGACTGGTCAGGCCGTCTTGTGCCCAGGGCAAGCTGAAGCCGCGTTCGGTCAGGTCGCCTTCGATCGTACCTCCAAGCACGACCTGAGTTGTTTCACCGGTAACGATGCCAACGCCTTGGATGAAGTTTACCGCCTCATTGGTTACGAGAGTTTCACCGGAAGCTGCGCGGTCAAATATGTTCCATGGCACGCAGCCACCGCTTGAGTCGCGGCAAACAGCATTGCCATTGCCGTCGTCTACGATGAACAACGCCTGCTGGACACGGCTGAAGTTCAGATCACGCTGTGAGATTCGCTGACCCCTTGTGCGCGCGTACTGAGCAAACACATCGTAGTTGAAGTCTTCCGCGAAATCGCCGCGCAATCCGGTGACCAGACGGAAAGTATTGTTCTCATAAGTGCTTATGCGGGGACCGCCTTCAACGTTGCGGTGCGAGTTGATGAAGTTCACGTTAACGCCGTCGTTGGTCGGATCGTCGTCTGCAAGAATCTCATTGCAGCTTACGAAGTTTGCGCCCCTGCCGGCGCCAATAAAATCACCGAAACTGTACTGACCCAATCCAGTGGGGCCACGTCCCCGTGCCAGCAAGGGATTATCGCAGTTAGTCTGGAATGAGCGGTTGAATGAGGCAGACTCCGCAATCTGGGCGGTCGTGTTGTTGCTCAGGAAGCCCAAGTCCATATATACCTGGGAATCATCGGTCAGTTCGTAGTAGCCACTGGCGTTCAAATTCCACCGCTCAATCGGGCGCTGGTAGTGATTGCGCGCGCCGAAGTTATAGGTCTGATCGGCTCCGCCGGTCAGGGGAATCAAAGTACCGTCATTTTCTTGAAACAGTACGGGAACACCTATGCCAGGAGCGGCGTTAAAGCGTCGGAAGTTGGACGAACCGATACATCTGATCACCGAAGTGCCGCCCAGCGTGCAGGCGCCGGTGTCCCGGTCGGCGCCGAGCAGTTCGCGCTGTCTTTGATAGGTCGCAAACGCTGTTATGTTGCCGCGCCCATCACCGGAATTCGCACCCATGGTGGCGCTAAGCTGCCAATCTTCACCGGCAGTGACGCCGTCGGGGTTGCTGAGTCCGGAACGGTCCAGCACATCGGCCATAAAACCGTTGTCGTTCGGATTTTGGCGCCACCCCGACTGCAAGTTGATTTCAAATCCTTCATAGTTTCGGTTGGTGATGAAGTTAACCACACCGGCTACCGCATCCGACCCGTAAACGGCGGAAGCGCCTGAAGTGACCACATCCACGCGCTCGACGAGGGCGGAAGGAATCAGATCGACATTGACCGATGATGTAAACGGGCTGCCGAAAGGCAGCCGCTTGCCGTCCATCAGCACCAACGTCCGCACGGAACCCAGTCCCCGCAGGTTCAGGGTAGAAGTGCCGGTTGCACCGTTAGCGACCTGCGAAGTCTGAGAAACAAACACGTTCGGCAGCAGGTTGACGACTTCCTCAATTCGAGTGACGCCGCGGTTTTGGATCTCTTCGGCCTGAAGTTGCAGCAGCGGAACAGACGATGAGATATTCGATCTGCTCAGCCGGGTTCCGGTTACCAGAACCTCTTCAAGCTGCTGTGCTTCCTGACCCTGGGCCAGAGCGGTTCCTGTCCCCCCCACTAGAATAAAAAGAGCGCCGCCCAACAGCGACACCAAAACTTTGTTGGATAGCATTTCCATCCCCTCCAGAATTTTTCCTGATAGTTCGTTCTGCCCCAAAATGGGGCGACGTGCGATTATCGCACATTTAAGGCAGATTCTGTCCACCTTTTTGCCACATTTAATGAAATTCGTGATAGTGGCCAAGTAGCTTTGACCGTACCCCTAAATTCGAACCGAGACTACTTTCGGTTCAGGTTGCGCAAAAACTATGTCCTTGCGCCAATCCTGCGGGTCGAAGGCGATACGGTAGCCCCGCATCCCGAAGCGCTTCCCTCACCCATTGATCAACCAAGCAGACGCACTTGTTCGGACTCGGCCGCTTTGCCAAGCGCCCGGTCCAGCGTCGCGAGCGGCCGCTGTTCCCGAATGGCCAATTCCAGATATAGCGCGTCGTAGACGGAAATCCGGTAGTCGCGCGCCAGACGCAAAACCGTTGCGCCTTCGGGGGCATGGTCCAGCATAATGCCCAAGGCCTGGACGGCCGCGAGGGCGGCGCTGGTCTCGGACGGAGAAATTCGCCGCCGCCGTTCCGCCATGATTAGCACGTTGCGCAATTCGGCCCACCAGATTCCGGGAGCGACCGCGCCGCCAGCGCCCACCTGGTCGAGAATCGAGTCCGCTTCGGGAACGCTTTCGTCCGTCAGCAGCCACGCGCAAACAATGGAACAGTCCAATACGGGACCGTTCATCGTCGGCCTTCGTCACGCAAGTTCAGAATCTCTTTGACGGATCCTTGCCAGTTGATCCGCTGCCGCAGCCGGCGGATATTTTCTACGGCCGCAGTAGTGCGCTCCCTGTCGGTCGATTCAGGAGGCACCAGCCGCGCGACAGGCCGATTGCGCTTGGTAATCGTAATGGTCTCTCCTTGCTCAACCGCGTCGAGCAAACGGGACAAATGCGTTTTGGCCTCAAAAGCTCCTACATATCGCATGTCGGCTCCGATATACAAACCAGTTTTCAAACTAGTTGGAAATTTACGGTAATATCGAATCCGGTGTCAATGCCGCATTTGCGATGTATCTGTTGCTGTTCGTGGTCTGTCCGCTGGTTCTCGCCCTTTCGGGCCTGATCAGAAAATCCGGCAAGTTCTTGTACTTAGCCGCCGCGCTGTCGATACCGTTTTCGCTGTATTCCATTGGAGGTTACGACAATCCCCTGATCGTGATGCAAAGGTCGCTGACCGCGCCCCTGCTGTGGACATTGTCGGGATACCTGGTGAGCAGACGCTTTTTCCCGTCTCTTGTGCTGGCATTGCTGCCGCCAGCGATTATGCTAATGGATGTGGCTATGTATCTGGTGAAGTAACCAAGCCAGTCCGGGAGCCGCCGAAGGGCGGTTCTTCGTTTAGGCGGCCAAATTCGGGACAACAGTTGGACGGGCTCGAGCCTGAGGCGACAACGGAAGCGAATCGACCATTGACGGGCCTGCGGCAGGGTGGGAAAATCCCCCCATGAAGACTGCCAGAGCGGACACAAAGAAGCGCGTGGTGCTTCCGGGCGCCAAGCCTGGAGACGTATTCGACGTTCAGCGCGACGGCGAGGAACGGTACGTGCTCGTCCGCTTGCATCGGCCCATCGAGAAGCCGGCCATGAATCGCAAGGACTGCCTTGAAGCGATCAGTCGATCTCCGCTGTGTCCGACACTCTCCTGGAACGAACTTCGGCAATTGACTCGCGAGCCGTGATTCTTCTGGACACCAACGTACTGATCTACGCTTCGCAAGACAGTAATCCACATCGGGAATGGGCTCGCGGAACGATCGCCGACGCGGTGAGTGAAGACGGTGCCGGCGTGAACGCAATCTGCCTCGCCGAACTCTGCGTTGGCGAGGCGGATCCTGCGCTGGCGGCGTCGCGTCTGCGCGATTGGGGCGTGCTGATCCTTGATTTGCCCGCAGCGGCCGCGGAGGTTTGCGCCCTTGCCTACCGCGAGTACCGGGAAAGAAGGCTGCGACTGTCCGGCCAGTCTTCGCCGCAGACCCCTTTGCCGGACTTTTTCATTGGCGCGCACGCGCAGACGATGGGATGGCCGCTGGCGACGGCGGATACCGCCCGCATCAAAACGTACTTCCCGTCGGTACGCCTGATCTCCCCGTAGATTCCGTGTGTACGAAGCGAATTGATTTTGCATTTCGGCGGGCTGAACAGTAAGATATGCGCCCTGATTTTTCAGCCCCTCGCCGGGGCTTGCTCAACAAGGTGCTCAATGCCTCAAGTAAAACTGAAAGAGAACGAACCCTTCGACGTGGCGCTGCGCCGCTTCAAGCGTTCCTGCGAAAAGGCCGGCATCCTGGCGGAAGTGCGCCGCCGGGAGTTCTACGAAAAGCCGACCTCCGTTCGCAAGCGCAAGGCGGCTGCCGCGGTCAAGCGCCATCAGAAGAAGCTCTTGCGCGAGAGCCGCAAGTTGCAACGTCAATTCTGATCGCCCCTCCCGCAACATCCGCCCGCAATCGGACATGAGCCCTTTACAGGCACAGCTTCGTGAAGCCATGAAGGACGCCATGCGCGCCAGGGACAAGCCGCGCCTGGAATCCATCCGCCTGGCGCTGGCGGAAATCCGCAAGGTTGAAGTGGACGAACGCATCGAGTGCGACGATACTCGGATTACCGGCATACTCGATCGCATGGTCAAGCAGCGCAGGGATTCGATCGCGCAATTCGAGGCGGGCGGGCGCGAGGATCTGGTGGCGAAGGAACAGGGTCAGATCGAAGTCCTGCAGGAATTCCTGCCCCAGGCGCTCAGCGGCGAGGAATTGAGCGCGATCGTAAGCAATGCGATCGAGCAGGCCGGCGCGCAATCCATGCGCGACATGGGCAAGGTAATGGGATTGATCAAGCCCCGGGTAACCGGACGCGCCGACATGGGTGAAGTCAGCAAACAGGTCAGGGCGCTGCTTGCGAACTGATTGCGGCGGCATCGACTGGCGCTTGACCCCCACCAAACGCGCTGTACGCGTTTGACTCCCCCGGAGGGGGAGTGGTTGCTGCGGGAGCGGAGCGTAACGGGTAATGGCGGGCCTGATTCCACAGAGCTTTATTGACGAACTGCTCAATCGCGTCGATATCGTCGAAGTGATCGACCGCCGCGTCACGCTCAAGAAAGCCGGCAAGAACTATCAGGCCTGCTGTCCCTTCCACCAGGAAAAGACTCCTTCTTTCAGCGTACAGCCCGAGCGGCAGTTCTTCTATTGCTTCGGCTGCGGCGCCGGCGGCAACGCCGTCGGTTTCGTCATGAAGTTTCACAATCTCGGCTTTCCCGAAGCCGTGGAAGCGCTGGCCCGCGATGCGGGGATGGAAGTGCCGCGGCAGGAAACCCCGGCGGACGCCCGGCGCGGCGCCGAACAGCGCGCCTTGTTCGAATGCCTGGAACAGGCGAGCAAGTATTACCAGGGCCAGCTACGCCGGCACCCGCAACGCGGGCGCGCGGTCGACTGGTGCAAATCCCGGGGCATAAGCGGTGTCACGGCGCGGGAATTCCAGCTCGGTTACGCACCGCCGGGATGGGAGAATCTCCTGAACGAACTGGGGGCCGACGAAAAAGCCCAGGGCAAGTTACTGAAAGCGGGACTGATAATCGCGCGCGACGCCGAAAAAAAGGCCGATTCCGGCAGATCGCCCTTTTATGACCGCTTCAGGGACCGCGTACTGTTCCCGATTCGCGACAGCCGCGGCCGCACCGTGGGATTCGGGGGCCGCGTGCTCGACGATGGCATGCCGAAATACCTTAACAGCCCGGAAACGCCGGTATTCCAGAAAGGGCGCGAGTTGTACGGCCTGTACGAGGCGCGCAAGAGCAAGGCCGGCAAGTTGATGCTGGTGGAAGGTTACATGGACGTCATCGCATTGGCTCAGGCCGGCATCCGTAACGCCGTCGCCACATTGGGAACGAGCACGAGCGCGTGGCAGATCCAGCGCATGTTCCGGCACGCGCCGGAGATCGTGTTCTGTTTCGACGGCGACGAGGCAGGCAGGCGCGCGGCGTGGCGAGCGCTGGAAACCTGCCTGCCGGAGATGGCCGACGGCAAGAGCGCCAGATTTCTGTTTCTGCCCGAAGGCGAAGATCCGGACAGCATGGTGCGCAAGGAGGGCACGGAGAAATTCCTCGAACGGGTCGAGAACGCGCGGCCGCTGGAAACGTTCTTTTTCGAAAACTTGAGCGAAGACCTGAAGACCGACTCGATCGAAGGCCGGGCCGCACTCAGCAGCAGGGCCATGCCATTGATCCGCAAGTTGAAAGAAGGCGTATACCGGCAACTCATGATCGAGCGGCTCGCGGAAACCACCGGCGTGGACAAGGAGACCCTGCTCAAGCCCGCGCCCGCCGCGCGCAAGCGGGACGGCGACGGCGAACCGCCGCCCTGGCTGCAGGATTCTCCGGATTTCGACTCTTTACCGGTTCCCCCGGAGCCGCCTGAATACTTGCCTGAATCGGGGCAGCCAAGAGCCCGGCGAGGAGCCGGGAGTCCTCCCAGCGCCGGGCTGATCGCGATCAAGCTTTTGCTGCGTGAACCCAGGTTCGCCCTGGGTGAGCCCACGG
Organism: uncultured Pseudohongiella sp.; assembly: GCA_964622925.1. Lineage (GTDB taxonomy): Bacteria > Pseudomonadota > Gammaproteobacteria > Pseudomonadales > Pseudohongiellaceae > UBA9145. Next base: position 50,983 of record CAZUSL010000116.1, read on the forward strand.
ATGTATCGCTGTTGCAAAAAGTCGGGGACTCGGATGGAAAACTGCTGTTCGAACTGGTTGAAAAAGTGAGGAAAGACCCAGATATTAAGCCCGATTTGCTATTGTCACACTGTTTCGGCGACCAGGACATGCGCGGCAAATTTGAAGTCGTCTATACGACGGAAAATATTGAACCGAGAGAGAAGGAGAAGTTGGAAATGGATTTCCGCCAGATTCTTACAGGTTTGCTCGCCAAATGTTCCAGAAAAATCGCGAGTCAGGAACTCAAGGATCAACTACGCGCCAGAACTGCCGCTAAAGCGCATACGGAGGACTGATTCCCGGCGCTTTTTTTGTGCCGGCGTGTACACTGCCAACAGGCACGGTTTATAATGATCGGCTACCTTAAATTTGCGCGGCCGCGGCCATGCGCGATACAAGCAAGGACTTCATGACTGATTCAATCACGCCACTTGCGCCCAAATCCAATCTGAAAGCATTGATCGCCAAGGGCAGGGAGCAGAGCTACCTGACCTACGCGGAGGTCAATGACCATCTGCCCGAGCAGATTTCGGATCCGGACCAGGTTGAAGACATCATCCAGATGATCAACGACATGGGCATCAAGGTCTACGAGACCGCTCCCGATGCCGATTCGCTGATCCTGAACGATGACAGCGACAGCAGCACCGACGACGTAACCGCCGCCGAGGCCGCCGCCGCGCTTGCCGCCGTCGCGAACGAGGTCGAAGCGGGACGAACCACAGACCCGGTGCGCATGTACATGCGCGAAATGGGTACGGTCGAACTGCTTACCCGCGAGGGGGAAATCGTCATCGCCAAGCGCATAGAGGAAGGCATGCGCGAGTTGATGAAGGCCATGGCCTGTTTTCCCGGCGTGGTCGAACATGTCCTGAACGAATATGAAGCGATCAAGGACGACGACCGCCGCCTGAAGGAACTGATTTCCGGTTATCTCGACCCGGACGACGAAACCGTGCCCGGCAGCCGCAATGTGAACGAAAAGAAATCCGCCGCCGACGGCGATGACGGAGACAAGGACGATGACGACGATGACGAAGACGCCATCACCGGTCCCGATCCGGAAGAAGCCCGCGTCCGCTTCGCCGCCATGCGCAAGCAATACCAGCGCACATGTAAAATCGTCGGCAAGTTCGGCCGTGACGACGAACGCTCGCTCGCCGAACTCGACGCGCTTGGCGACCATCTGAAATGCTTCAAGTTGACGCCGCGCCAGTTCGATCCGCTGCTGCTGGAAATTCGCGGCATCATGAACCGCGTCAAGCGCAACGAGAAGTACATCATGACCTTGTGCGTGCGCAAGGGCAGGATGGATCGCAAGGAATTCCTCACCACCTTCCCCGGTAACGAAGTCAACGAACAGTGGCTCGAACTGCATATCGACGAAGCCGGGGCCAACGCCGGCCTGTTGCGCAAGGTGAAATCGGAAGTGCTGCGCACGCAGAAGAAATTGCGCCTGCTGGAGGAAGAGTGCGGCCTGACCATCGCCGAAATCAAGGACATCAACCGCCGCATGGCGATCGGTGAAGCGAAGTCGCGCCGGGCGAAAAAGGAAATGGTCGAAGCCAACTTGCGGCTGGTCATCTCGATCGCCAAGAAGTACACCAATCGGGGCCTGCAATTTCTCGACCTGATCCAGGAAGGCAATATCGGCCTGATGAAAGCCGTGGACAAGTTCGAATATCGCCGCGGCTACAAGTTCTCAACTTACGCCACCTGGTGGATCCGGCAGGCGATCACCCGTTCCATCGCCGACCAGGCAAGGACGATCCGCATCCCGGTCCACATGATCGAGACGATCAACAAGCTGAATCGCATCTCGCGCCAGATGGTGCATGAGAAAGGCCGCGAGCCGACTCCGGAAGAACTCGGCGAACGCATGGAAATGCCCGAAGACCGGGTGCGCAAGGTGCTGAAAATCGCCAAGGAGCCCATTTCCATGGAAACTCCGATCGGCGACGACGAAGATTCGCATCTCGGCGATTTCATCGAAGACAGCACCATCGCGAATCCGATCGACTCATCCGTGGGCGAAGGATTGAAGGAAGCCACCCGCGATGTGCTCAGCAGCCTGACCACGCGCGAGGAAAAGGTGTTGCGCATGCGTTTCGGCATCGAGATGAACACCGACCACACACTCGAGGAAGTCGGCAAGCAGTTCGACGTGACCCGGGAACGCATACGCCAGATAGAAGCCAAGGCGTTGCGCAAATTGCGGCATCCTTCCCGCTCCGACCACCTGCGCAGCTTTCTCGACGAGTAAGACCGCCGATCGGCGGGTACGCGCGGCAGGCAAAGGGCCTATAGCTCAGTCGGTTAGAGCAGCGGACTCATAATCCGTTGGTCCCAGGTTCGAGTCCTGGTGGGCCCACCACGTTTCGCTAATGTTAAATCCCGAGGCCATACCATGAAGAAATTTCTCGCTTTCGTTTTCGCCCTCTCATTCGGCTTCAGCGCGCACGCTGACCCGAGACTCTATGTTTTCGACTGCGGCCATCTGAACATTCCCGACGTCAGCGCCTTCGGCCTGAGTAACGATGAGACATCGGTCAGGGAGTTGTTCGTGCCCTGTTATCTGATCGAGCACGAAGGCGAACTGATGATCTGGGACGCCGGGCTGCCGCTGGACATGGTCGGCCCGAGAGAGCCCGACGCCAATAGCTGGTACGACACCTCGATCATCGATCAACTCGCGGCGATGGATATCTCCCCGGACGATGTCGACTACGCCGCCTATTCGCATTTCCATTACGACCACGTCGGCGCCGCCAACGCCTTCGCGAACGCGACCCTGCTCATCCAGCAGACGGAATTCGAGGCCGCCTTCGAGACCCCGGAAACCAATCCGGTATTCAGGCCGGAGCTTTACGACCAGTTGCGCGATTCGGACAAGATCATGCTGGAAGGTGACCACGATGTCTTCGGCGACGGCAGCGTGACGATCATTTCCGCGCCTGGCCATACGCCCGGCCACCAGGTGCTGAAACTCGAACTGGAAAATTTCGGCCCCCTCGTACTGTCCGGCGACCTGTACCACTTCGAGGCAAGCCGCCGACTGCGCCGTACCCCGGTTTTCAATACCGACGCGGAACAGACGCTGGAATCCATGGACAAGGTGGAAGCCCTGGTCGAGGAAACCGGAGCGACATTCTGGATCGAACACAATCTGGAACTGGCGGAATCGCTGGAACTGGCCCCCGCGTACTACGACTAGACGAGCCGGCGGATGGCAATCAGTTCATTTGATCTGTTCAAGATCGGTATCGGTCCTTCGAGCTCCCATACGGTAGGTCCCATGCGGGCGGCGGCGATGTTCGCCGGCCGCCTGCGCGATGCCGGAGTCTTGCAGGAGGTCGTCCGCGTCAAGGCCGAGATGTATGGTTCCCTCGGCGCTACCGGGCGGGGACATGGCACGCCAAAGGCGGTGATGCTGGGCCTGGAAGGCGAAAGCCCGGAAGGCGTGGACGTGGAAGCGATAGCCGGCCGGGTCGAGGCGATCCGGTCGCAGCGCTCGCTGCGATTGAACGGCGAACACTCCATTGCCTTCGACGAGAAGGAAGATCTGCTGCTGAATCGGCGCAAGGCTTTGCCGCTGCATCCCAACGGCATGATTTTCACGGCCCGCGGGAAAGCGGACAGGGAGCTTCTTGTTCGTACCTATTATTCGGTGGGCGGCGGTTTCGTGCTCGACAATCCCGATTCCGGCAATAAACAGGCCTCGATCGCCGAAGACGATCGCCCGCTTCGCTATCCATTCAGCACCGCGGCCGAGTTGCTCGCGCATTGCGATGCTTCGGATTCGAGCATATCGGCCGTGATGCTCGCCAACGAAGAGGCCTGGCGGCCCGAGTCCGAAACGCGCCAGGGTCTGCTCAGGATCTGGGAAGTGATGCAGGAATGCGTCGACCGCGGCTGCAACAGCGAAGGTCTTTTACCCGGCGGACTCAAGATTCGGCGGCGTGCGCCGCGTCTGCGGGAACAATTGCTGGCCAGGCCCGAGTCTTCACTGATGGATCCGCTCACGGCGCTCGACTGGGTGACGCTATATGCGCTTGCCGTCAACGAGGAGAACGCCGCGGGCAGCCGCGTGGTCACCGCGCCCACCAACGGCGCCGCCGGCATAGTTCCGGCGGTGCTGCACTACTACGCCCGCTTCGTCCCGGGAGCGAACGAGGACGGCGTGGTGCGATTCCTGCTCGCCGCCGCCGCCATCGGCGTGCTGTTCAAGGAAAACGCGTCCATCAGCGGCGCCGAAGTCGGCTGCCAGGGCGAGGTCGGTTCGGCCTGTTCCATGGCCGCCGCGGGGCTTGCCGAAGTGCTCGGCGGTACGCCGCGACAGGTGGAAAACGCCGCCGAAATCGCCATGGAGCACAATCTCGGGCTGACCTGCGATCCTGTCGGCGGGCTCGTGCAGGTGCCTTGCATCGAACGCAACGCCATGGCCTCGGTCAAGGCGATCCACGCTGCGCGCCTGGCGCTGCGCGGCGATGGCGAGCATTTCGTTTCACTCGATCAGGTCATCAAGACCCTGCGCGACACCGGCCGCGACATGAAGGACAAGTACAAGGAAACCTCCCGCGGCGGGCTCGCGGTCAACGTCGTCGAGATTCCGGTCAATGTGATCGAGTGCTGAGACAGGTCCCTCATTCCTGTCCGGCCAGACTGCGGGCGACAGCCTGTTCGCGCTCGGCCAGCAGCCGCTGATAACCTTCCTCGTCGAGATGCGTGATCGCCACCCAGGCGTGAGTCATCTCGTCGGTGGTCCGATTGCCGCCGGAAACCCATTGATCCGGGTCGGGATTGTTGGGATTGTCGGCGGTATTGTCATACCACTGCTTGAATACCAGCACGGAGCCGGCAGGCACGAGCGGAGCTGAATCGGGCTCGAAGATGTGACTGTGATGCCAGGTTGCGCTCCAGTTGGAAATCTGGCTGACCGGCTCGAGTACGCCGGTATCCGGGTGATAAATCTCCAGCGAAGCCGCGACCAGCCGCAGATGCCCGTGGGGCTGGAAGCTGTCGATGCGGATCGGATGGTCGAATGAATGGAAGCCCTGGGTCATGATCTCGCCGTGGGGCGGAATCACCAGGTTGTATTCCCGCTCCGCGCGCGGAATGCCGATCTCGTAGGACTTCAGATCCTGTTTGAACGCCGCGGTTTCCTCGAATCCTTCCGGATGCAGCCAGAGACCGAGTTCGACGACATTGTCTTCGATAATCGTACCCGGCGCGGTGGCGCCGATTCCGCCTGGAAACATGTGGATGTCCCAGGAAACGAGCGCGTTCGCCGGCAGCACCCGGCAAACGTCCTCGGGCATGAGTTCGCCCCATTTGCCCATGGCGTACTCGGTAAGCATGCTTTCGCTCATGCTTTCGAGCGCGCCGTCTTCGTCGATGGTCATCATCCTCGAGTTCGCGTGGTGCACAACGGTGGCCGCATTACCCCGGGGCTTTACCTGAACCGCCCGGATGCAGCGATTTTCGGCGAGTCCACTCGGCACCATGTGCTTGTGCCAGATGTCGTTACCGTTGGCGGGAATGTCGATGGGGATCGAGGGAACGATGAGGTCGGGCGGGCCGAGCTGATCGGTGAAATTCCACTCATCGAGATCGCGCACGTCCGGCGGCGGCAATTCCATGTCCGGATCGCCGAGCAGGGCGCCCTGATCGACCCAGGCCACAAGCGTGTCGATGTCTTGCCGGGACAGCCGCCAGTCGCCTTCGAGATCCTGGATGCCGATGCCGTGGTCGTAGGCATAGGGAGGCATCTCGCGATTGGCGACCCTGAACTGGATCAGGGGCGCCCAGGGCCGAACCTGCTCGTAGGATTCGAAAGCCATTGGGCCGATACCGCCTTCGCGGTGGCAGACCACGCAATTCTCGTTGATGATTCTGCCGGCCTCGCCGTTGTAGGTGATCTCGTTTCCATGCGGAGGCTGGTCTTGGGCCTGGGCGATTCCCGCCGCGAAGGCGAATACCGTAGCGAGTCCCGCCAACTGCAAGTACTTTCGTTCGATCTTCACAATCGCATTCCTCGGGGATATATCGAATGGGCTCCAGGTAGAGCAGATTCCGGATCGGTTCGATACTACAGCAAATACGCCGAGATTCGTACATGCCCACCGATTCTCCGCATACTTGCGCCGGCAATCGTCCACGCGAACCGTCATCCTTGCCAATCGTGACGCTGATTCAGAATTAGCCCCAAGACTTGCCTGGCGACAGCGTCTTGTTTAACATCAACATCAACTTGATGTTCAGGAGTGCTTGTCATGTCGTCCATAACCATGGTCGAGCTGAGGCAGGATGCCGAAGGCGTTCTGCGTCGGCTTAAGAAAGGCGAAAATCTGATTCTCACTTACCGCGGCGAGCCTGTGGCGCGCCTGTCGCCCTATGAGCCGGAAACTCCCTCCGCGGACGATCCCTTCTATCGGCTCATCGATTGTGCCATCGATGAGGGCGAATCGCTGACCAACGAAGAAATCGACAGGATCGTTTATGGACTGTGAGATTTTTATCGATACCAGCGGATTTTATTCGATACTCGTATCGCGGGATCGAATGAATGGCCGCGCCAGGGAATTCATGGCGCAAGCGATTGAAGAACGCCGAAGGTTCGTGACAACGGACCGCGTGCTTGACGAGTCCGCGACACTGTTGCGAGCCAGAGGGTTCGACCGACTCACGCAAAGCTTGTTTGAAGCGGTCGAGGCAACCCTCGCAATTCGAGTCGAGTGGACGACTCCTGAAAGGTTTCGCGAAACTCAGGCTTTCTTCCTGCATCACGCGGACAAGGCCTGGTCTTTCGCCGACTGCCTCAGCTTTGTCGTGATGCGTGAACTCGGCCTGCGGGAAGCCTTATCAACCGACAAGCACTTCAAGCAAGCGGGTTTCACGCTCCTTTTGGACAAAACCCACCCGCAGGTCCACGATTCCCCGCCCGGATTCGACGTGGCGCCTGACGGGGACTTGCCTCAGTCCTCGAATCGCACGTAACGCTTGACCGAGCGCGGGCCTACTTCGGCGCTGTAGATCACGCCATCAGCGTCCGCGGCCACGCCTTCGCCGCCGCTGCTGACGCGATAGGGGCCGTTGTTCGCGTCGAAGGGGTCGGGAATGAAGGCCCACACCTCGCCGGTGCGTGCGCTGCCGATACGGATGCCGCGGCGCCAGTCTTCGCGTCCCCGCTGCTCGTTGGATTCCGAATCGACACCGTAAAGAACGTCGTTCTCGTCAATGAAGATGCCGCTCAGGCGGCTGAACTGATACCACTCATCGAGCAGGTTGCCGTTCTGATCGAAAATCTGGATGCGGTTGTTGCCGCGGTCGGCGACGAACAGCCTGCCCTGGGAATCCATCGCCAGGCCGTGGGGGGCGTCGAACTGGCCTGGGCCGGAGCCGGGCTCGCCCC
>CAZUSL010000117.1:0-9340 GCA_964622925.1 uncultured Pseudohongiella sp.
ACATCACGGATCACGCCCGCACGATCCGACTCCCGCATGCTCAACACCACCTCCGCGCTCGACAAGACAACCCCTCCTCACAGAAAAAGGGGACACTTTAGCTTTGCGCAAAGGGGACATTACTGCTTTGGGCTAACAGCATCAATAGTGAAAAAAATCAAAATTTCCCATTCCAAAAACTTATTTATCAACGACCGGAATCCGAATGAATTTATTTCAAAAGAATTGAAATTTTTCGAAAACCAGAGATTACACCGTTACTGGGATTGCCCGATCAAGTACACTTGAGTTCCCATGGACAACTCGGTAAGGAGACTCCAGCCTTGAAGGGTCTTCGCATATTTGCAATGGCAATCGTCCTGGCGCAACCCATTTGGGCCACGCCGGGCGATGCCGCCTCGAACGTCAACATCGACGATCCGGCCCTGATCGTCGCCGACAACGTGCCGGTTGCGCCCGGAGAGGAGATGAGCCTGGTCTGGAGCGATGAATTCGATGGCGACCGGCTCGATCCGGCAACCTGGTTCTTCGAGACGGGCGACGGCAGCCAATATTCGATTCCCGGCTGGGGCAACGACGAATTGCAATGGTATCTGCCGGACAGCGCGAGCATCGAAAACGGAATTCTGCTCATCTCCGCGCGCCGGCAACGGCAAGGCGATTTTCAATTTACCTCCGCCCGCGTCAATACCCGCGACCGCTTCGCCTTCCGCTACGGACGCATCGAAGCGCGCATCCGGCTGCCGGCCGGGCAGGGACTCTGGCCCGCGTTCTGGCTGATGCCCCAGGAGAACGCCTATGGCGGCTGGGCCGCGTCGGGCGAAATCGACATCATGGAAGCGGTCAATCCCGGCGCCGGCGCCGCCGGCGGCAATACCGTGCATGGCACGATTCATTACGGCGGCGCCTCTCCCGGCAATCGCTCATCCGGCAGCGAATATACGGTTCCGGAGAGCGTTACCGATGAATTCCACGTCTATGCCGCCGAATGGGATCGGCGGGAAATCCGCTGGTACGTGGACGATGTGCATTACGCCACCGAGGACAACTGGTTCACTACCGCCGCCGATTTCCCGGCGCCCTTCGACCGGCCGTTCCACATCATCCTCAATGTCGCCGTTGGCGGAAGATTTCCCGGTCCGCCCGATTCGACGACGAGATTCCCGGCGACGATGGAAGTCGACTACGTTCGGGTTTATTCAGGCGAACCCTGAGATGTGGTCATCGCTGGCCGTCAAGCAGGTGCCGCGCACCGGCTGGAGTTCCGACCGGCCGCTGAATCTGCGCCCACCGCCGCTTACTTTTCTGCTGATGATGGCCGGACTCATCCTGCTGGGCATCGGCGAAGCTTCCCTGATTGCCTCCGGCGCCGGAGTAAGCCCCTGGACCGTTCTCGCGCAGGGAATCGAAACCCAGACCGGAATCAGCATCGGTTGGGCAACGTTTGCCGTGAGCGTGGCCGTGCTGTTGCTCTGGATTCCGCTGAAGGAGATTCCGGGCATCGGCACGATCATGAACGCGATCGTCGTTGCCGCCGCCATGGACTGGTCGCTGCAGTTTCTGCCACGGCCTGAAGTGTGGCCACTGCAATTGCTGGAAGTGACGTGCGGCATTCTGCTGTTCGGCGCAGGCAGCGGCATTTATCTCATCGCCAATCTCGGACCTGGTCCCCGCGATGGCCTGATGACCTCGCTGCAACGCATAAGCGGCCGGCCCATAGCATTGGTGCGGGGCGTCCTCGAAGTCAGCGTCGTCGCATTCGGCTGGCTGCTTGGCGGCACGGTCGGTTATGGCACCGTAATGTTCGCGCTGCTTGTCGGGCCGGCGGTTTCTTTCTGTATGTACTGGGTCGCGCGCCTGTCGCCGGCCCCACAGCCGGCGCCGGAGCAAGTCCTGTGAGCGCGAAGAACGCTCAGGCTCGGAAGGAGGATGTGCGTTTCATGCAAGCCGCGCTCGGACTCGCACGCGAAGCGCAGGCGCTGGACGAAGTTCCCGTGGGCGCGGTACTCGTCAGCGATGGGAAGGTAATCGGCCAGGGCCATAACCGGCCTGTCGCGGCGAGCGACCCTACCGCTCACGCCGAAATCGAGGCGTTGCGGCAGGCTGCGCAGAGGGCCGGCAACTACCGCCTTCCGGGAGCAACGCTTTACGTAACCATTGAACCTTGCGCCATGTGCGTCGGCGCCATGATCCACGCCCGCATAGCGCGGCTCGTTTTCGGCGCCCGCGAGCCGCGGGCCGGGGCGGTGATGAGCCGCGAATCGCTGGCGCAGAAGACCTGGCTGAACCATCGGATCGAAGTCATTGAAGGCGTCCTCGCCGAAGACTGCGGCGCGCTGCTGACGGCTTTCTTCTCCCGCAAACGCGCAGCCGAACCTTAAATCCTTTATCATTGCGCCCTGTTTTCCGGCAGCCCCGCTGCCGGCGGCTGCTCCGGGAATTCTTTCATGCAGGTGCTGTACGGGGGCACGGCGCTCTCACTGTTCAAAACCGCCAATCTGCTAAGCGCCTTGCGGGCCGTAAATGGGGCGCTCGGCTCCGTCTCGGCCCGCTTCGTTCACTTTCTCGAATTCGACGAAATTTCCGCATCCGACGAGCAAGTACTGGAAGTGCTGTTGCGCTACGGCGAAGATTGGCCAGAGGATGCCCGCAGCGGCTCGCCAAGTTGCCTCGTTGTCCCCCGGCCCGGCACGATTTCGCCCTGGTCGAGCAAGGCTACCGATATCCTCCGCAATTGCGGACTTGCCCATCTCGGGCGCATCGAGCGCGGTATCGTCTACTACTTCGACGCCGAGTCCATCGACCAGGAGTGGACTCCGCTGGTCCACGACCGCATGACCCAGGCGATCCTGCCCGATGTGAACGAGGCCGCCCGCCTGTTCGAGCACCAGCAGCCGCGGCCCATGGCCTCGGTCGACATTCTCGGCGGCGGCCGCGAAAGCCTGCTGCGCGCGGACCGGGAAATGGCGCTGGCGTTGGCGCCCGACGAAATCGATTATCTCTGCGACAACTTTCGGTCCCTGGGCCGGAACCCGACCGACGTCGAACTGATGATGTTCGCCCAGGCGAATTCGGAACATTGCCGCCACAAGATTTTCAACGCGTCCTGGACCGTGGACGGCGAGCGCAGGGAACGTTCCCTGTTCGACATGATCCGGCATACCTGGCGAACTTCTCCCGATGGCGTGCTCTCGGCCTACAAGGACAATGCCGCGGTCATGGAAGGCTATGAGGCCGAACGCTTTTACCCCGACCCGGAGACGCGCAGCTACGGTTACAACAGGGAAGCCGCGCACATCCTGATGAAGGTCGAGACCCACAATCATCCAACCGCGATCGCCCCTTTTCCCGGCGCTTCCACCGGTTCCGGCGGCGAAATCCGCGATGAAGGCGCCACTGGAACCGGCGCCAAGCCCAAGGCGGGACTGACCGGCTTCAGCGTTTCCAACTTGCGCATCCCGGACTTCCACCAACCCTGGGAGGAAGACTTCGGCAAGCCCGGCCAGATCGCTTCCGCACTGGAAATCATGCTCGACGGCCCGATCGGGGGAGCGGCATTCAATAACGAATACGGCCGGCCGGCGTTATGCGGTTATTTCCGCAGTTTCGAGGAGCGCGTCGACGGCGAATTGCGCGGTTACCACAAGCCGATCATGATCGCCGGCGGCATCGGCAACATCCGTGAGCAACACGTTCAGAAGGGCGAGGTGGGTCCGGGAGCGAAACTCGTTGTGCTCGGTGGCCCGGCGATGCTCATCGGACTCGGCGGCGGGGCGGCTTCCTCGATGGCCTCCGGCTCGGCCAGCGAGGAACTCGATTTCGCCTCGGTGCAACGCGACAACCCGGAAATGCAGCGGCGCTGCCAGGAAGTGATCGATGCCTGCTGGCAACTGGGCGAAGCTAATCCGATCCGTTTCATCCACGACGTCGGCGCCGGCGGGCTCGCCAACGCGCTGCCGGAACTCGTCAAGGACGCGGGCACGGGAGGGGTGTTTTCCCTGCGCGAGATTCCCAGCGCCGAATCGAGCATGTCGCCGCTCGAGATCTGGTGCAACGAGGCCCAGGAACGCTATGTGCTCGCCATCGATGCGGGCGATCTGGATCGATTCGAAAACATCTGCGCCCGCGAGCGCTGCCCCTTCGCCATCGTCGGCGAAACCGTGGCCGAGAAACGACTTGAACTATCCGACGAACACTTTTCCGACGACCCCATCGACTTGCCGATGGAACTGTTGTTCGGCAAACCGCCGGCGATGCATCGCGAAGCCCAGTCTCCGCCGCCGCGCACCGGTGAATTCGATTCGGCGGACATCGAACTGTCCGACGCCATAGATCGCGTATTGGCCTTGCCGGGGGTGGCAAGCAAGTCCTTTCTCATCACCATCGGCGACCGCACGATCACCGGCCAGGTCAGCCGCGACCAGATGGTCGGCCCCTGGCAGACGCCGGTGGCCGATGCGGCGGTGACCTGCAATTCCTACACCGCCCATGCCGGTGAAGCCATGGCCATGGGCGAGCGGGCGCCGCTCGCCTTGCTCGACGCGCCGGCCGCGGGCCGCATGGCGGTCGCCGAGGCGATCACCAATATCGCCTGCGCCGATATCGCCCGAATCGGCGATATCAAGTTGTCGGCCAACTGGATGGTCGCTGCCGGCCACGGTTTTGAGGACGCCAGGCTGTACGCCACCGTGGCGGCGGTCGCGCAGGAACTCTGCCCGGCGCTGGGGATCTGCATTCCGGTCGGCAAGGATTCGATGTCGATGCGAACGGTCTGGCAAGAAGCCGGCGGCGCGCGGCAGAGCATGACCGCGCCGCTTTCGCTGGTGATCAGCGCCTTTGCCCCGGTCGGCGATGTGCGCCGGACCTGGACGCCGCAATTACGCACGGATCGTGGTCCGAGCAGCCTGGTTCTGCTCGATCTCGGCCACGGCCGCAACCGGCTCGGCGGTTCGGCGCTCGGACAGGTTTATCGGCGCATCGCCGGCGCGCCCCCCGACGTCTACGACCCGGCGGTCCTGCGCGCTCTGTTCGCGTTCCTGATCGAGTGCCGGGCACGAAACCTGGCGCTCGCCTATCACGACCGTTCCGACGGCGGACTGATCACAACCGTACTGGAAATGGCGTTCGCCGGCCGCTGCGGGCTGGAATTGCAATTACCGGAAGACGCCGATGCGCCGGGATATCTGTTCGCCGAGGAAATCGGCGTAGTGCTGCAGGTGCGCGATGACGATTTGCCCGCATTGCGCGAATTGACCGAATCCCTCGGCCTTGCAGCGATCATGCATGAAATCGGAAAACCCGCTTCCCATGGCGATATCGTAATTCGCGCCGGCGGGCGAGGGGTCTTCCGCGACTCACGCATCGAGTTGCAGCGGCGCTGGGCGGCGACGAGTTATCACATGCAGCGCCTGCGCGATAACGCCGACTGCGCGCGGCAGGAATACGACGCCCTGCTCGATGCGGACGATCCCGGCATCGGTTTCGAGACCGCTTTCGATCCACGGGAAGACATCACGGCGCCCTACGTCAACGTGCGGGCGCGGCCGCGAGTGGCGGTATTGCGCGAGCAGGGCGTTAACGGGCAGATGGAAATGGCGGCGGCATTCGATCGCGCCCGTTTCGAGGCCGTCGACGTGCATATGACCGACCTGGCGGACGGCGCGGCCGATCTGGCAAGTTTCGACGTAATAGCCGCCTGCGGCGGATTCTCCTTCGGCGACGTACTCGGCGCCGGGGGCGGCTGGGCCAAGTCGGTTCTTTGCAACGACGACTTGCGCAAGCAGTTCGAGAAGTTCTTCCACAATCCTGCCACGCTCACGCTCGGGGTCTGCAACGGCTGCCAGATGATCGCCCTGCTGGCCGAACTGATTCCCGGCAGCGGCCATTGGCCTACTTTCCAGCGCAACCTGTCCGAGCAATTCGAGGCGCGTTTCGCCATGGTCCAGGTGCAGGAAAGCCCCTCGGCGTTTTTTACCGGCATGGCGGGCAGCCGCTTTCCGCTGGCCGTGGCCCACGGCGAAGGCCGCGCTATATTCGGGGCGGCCGCAGACAGCGCCGCACTCGGCTCGCGCGTCTGCCTGCGTTATGTCGATAACCGGGGTGCGATTGCGGAGAGCTATCCCGCCAATCCCAACGGGTCCACGGAAGGCGTGGCTGCCGTGTGCAACGAAGACGGCCGCGTTACCATACTCATGCCGCATCCGGAACGCGTATTCCGCGCCTGTCAGAACTCCTGGCATCCCGAGGACTGGGGCGAAGACGCGCCTGCCATGCGGCTGTTCCGCAACGCGAGAGCCTGGCTTGACTGAAAATGACTGACGACGGCTTGTACAAGATCGAGTTTTACGTCCCCGAGTCCCATCTCGAAGCGGTGAAGACCGCCATGTTCGCCGCGGGCGCCGGCCGCGTCGGCGACTACGACAGTTGCGCCTGGCAGACGCCTGGGCAAGGCCAGTTCCGGCCGCTCGAAGGCGCCAACCCTTACCTTGGCCAGACCGGCAAGGTCGAAACCGAACCCGAATACAAGGTCGAGATGGTCTGCGCCGGTGAACTTGTCCGCGAAGTAATCGACGCCATGAATAAGGCTCACCCCTATGAAGAAGTGGCTCACAGCGTTATCCGCTGTGAAACTCTGGACTAGCTCTCGCTGATCAGCCGCACGTCGAGTTCCCGGCCGTTGCGGGTCACGTCGAACATGCGCACCGGAAAGCGCTGTGTCTCCATATCCCGAAAGTAGTGTTCGAGCGTGATTTTCACGACGGGGAACGCGATTTCGTTCCAGGGAATCTCGGCTTCGGCAAACAGCTTTGCTTCAAGGGTTTCCTCGGTGAAACCGAGATTCATTTCGAGAATGCTCGCCCGGAACAGCAGATAGACCTGGTCGATCTGGGGCAGATTGAAAAGCGTGTAAAGCGTGCTGCAGCCAAGTTCGATGCGTGCGCCGGCTTCCTCCATGGTTTCGCGGAGAGCGCCCGCGTGGGTCGATTCGCCGTTTTCCATGAAGCCCGCCGGCAGCGTCCACTTACCGTGGCGCGGCTCTATGCCGCGCTTGCATAACAGCACGCGTCCGTCGGCGCTGGCGGGAATGGCGCCGACCACGTTACGCGGATTCTGATAGAAAACGATGTCGCATGCGGGGCAGTAATGGCGATGGCGGTCGTCGCCCCGGGGAATTACATAGCTGGTCGGGCCGGCGCAATGCTGGCAGTACTTCATGCGCGCTTTATTTCACAATGCAGGCGGAAGCTTTTGGACGTCATGTAGGACTCGATTTCGCGCAGGCGTTTTTCCAGGTCGCGAAAAGTGGCTGCACAGTCTCCGGTCTTGCCGCTTTTGCGTCCGGAATCATGTGGCGGTTCACTGGACGACGGCGGCGGTTCGCCATGCGCGGTGCGGGACCGGCGCTGCCGTCTGCGCTCCAGCCGCTCTTCTTCGAGAAAGGGGTCGGGATCGAGCAGGAAGATACAGAGGATGTACCCGAAAATCGTAAATGGGCCCAGTACGAACATCGAAAGAAAGGTCAGCAGGCGGATCCAGAACGGACTGACTTCGAGATAGTCGGCGATTCCCGCGCAGACGCCCGCGATTTTCTTGTCGCGGGTATTGCGGTAGATCGGCTTGCGATAGTTCAGATTGCGGAAATGCTCCGATGTTCCGGCGGGATCGAGGTTGTCCCAGGTCCGGTCGCGGAAAACGTCGCGGTCCATGCAGAACCACATCACGAAGTAACCGAAGAATAGAGTCGGCCAGAACAGTACGGCGATCACGAAGACCGTTCGCACCAGCGCCGCGGGAACGTCCAGCCATTCCGCGATGCCGCTGCAGACGCCGAGCCAGACGGCGTTGCTTTTCTTCAGGCGCAAACTACCCGGCCTGCTCATGATGCTCTCTCCAGTTGGGGACTTCGGCGTCGAGTATCGACTCGAGTACGTCGATGCGCTCGGTCAACGAGTCGGCCATGGCCGACAGTCGCTCAAGGTCGTGATTGTCTCCGTCCCGGTCATGGCGCCGGCGCTGGCGTTTTCCGCCGTCCTTCGTGATTCCCAGCTTGATCCACCAGGTGATGAATCCGAAAGTCATCCCCACCAGCGCGATGACGAAAGTGAAGGCATTCATATCCGTGACCTATTTGCTTTTTACGCGATCTTTCAATTCCTGCAGTTCCTGGTCGATGTTCTCTTCGCGCGCCAGTTCATCGAATTCGGCCTGCAAGCCCTTCTGCTCCACGCTGTCGCTGTCGATCTGGCCTTCCATCTGGTCGATCTTGCGTTCGTAATACTCGAATTTGTCCATGGCGTTGTCAATCGCCTGGTTGCTGAGCTGCTTGCGCACATCGCGCCGGGTGCTGGTCGCCCGGGTGCGCATGACGATGGTTTTCTGCCGCGCCCGGGCGTCGTTCAGCTTCTCCTGCAACAGGTTGATCTCGCCGTCGAGCTTGTCCAGCGTCTCGTCGAGCTTGAACAGGTCGGCTTCGGTGGTCTCGACCCGGGTCTGAATCGTGGCTTTCTCCAGCAACGCCGCCCGCGCGAGATCCTCGCGGTCCTTTGACAGGGCCAGTTCGGCCTTGTACTCCCAGTCTTCGGCCTGGGCGCGCAACTGGTCGAGCCGGCGGGTAAGGGTTTTCTTCTCCGCCATCACCCTGGCCGTGCTGGAGCGCACTTCCACCAGGGTGTCTTCCATTTCCTGGATTACCATGCGAATCATCTTTTCCGGATTCTCCGCCTTGTCGAGCAAGGCGCTGATGTTGGAATTGATGATGTCGGACAGTCTCGAAAAAATGCTCATTGCTACTTCCTCTCAAAAAAATTCGCCGTACTGGCCAATACCCAGCAGAATGCGTGCCAATCTTGTGAATATTCAGTAAGGCCTTGAAAGTCGGAGAAAAATATTCCGAAGAAAATCTTATCGGGCAACGAAAATGGCTAAAACTCCCAACATGTGGTAGTTTGCGCCAGCAGAAAATCCCACCCGATTCGGGTATTGGAAATGATGGATCGCGAATCGCCCCTGCGCATGATCGGCGAGGCGTCGAGTTTCCTCGAAATGCAGGAACACGTCTCGCTGGTGGCGCCGCTGAGCAAGCCGGTGCTGATCGTCGGCGAACGCGGAACCGGCAAGGAACTCGTCGCCACCCGCCTGCACCATCTTTCCAGCCGCTGGGAGCGGGACTTTCTCAAGCTCAATTGCGCCGCGCTGAGTGAATCGTTGCTCGAAGCCCAATTGTTCGGTCACGAAGCGGGCGCCTTTACCGGCGCCGCGAAGATGCGCCGCGGCCTGTTCGAGCGCGCCGACGAAGGCACCCTGTTTCGCGACTAACTGGCCTATACCAGCATGGCCGTGC
>CAZUSL010000118.1:0-2152 GCA_964622925.1 uncultured Pseudohongiella sp.
CATCAACAGAGCGGGGTGGAGCGAGGATTCCTGCAGGCGCGGGTCTGGGCGACTGCGAAAAAACAAGGGTAGAAACCGCCCCGCCCGGTCGGACACAACCGTCAGGCTGTCTCGCAAAGATCACTGCCTCCAGGCGCAGCCTGAAAGCCCGGAGCCAGGAACGCATACGGCATTGCCGTACAGGAGAACGCGCTCTCTCGGCGGGCGCTGGAAATCCGGCGGATGAACGGCAACTTGCAGCTGCAAACCATGCGCCGGTTGGGTGTGGGGCTTCGCTTGAGCGTAACGGAGAATCCGGCGAGAGCCGGGGGAGCATGGTATTTTCGTAGATTGACGCCGGCATGCCTTCATGCCGGCTCACGTCGATAGATTCCCCAGGGGAGGCAGACTGTCACATGGCTGGACGCAAGGAAACCGTTTCGTTCGAGATCCAGGAGGATGCGGTCCGCATGCTAAACGCGGCCGCGGAGAAATACAACCTCAGGGACGCCGGCAAGGCGCTCCGTTGCTTGATCGACTACGCCGCGCAAGACGGCGATTGGGACCAGATCTTCGGCGAGGTCCGCTGCCTGCGCTGCGGCGGACGTCCGGGCTGGTTCGAAGAGAAAGCTTCGTAGCAGAAACCGGCCACCCACTTGGAGAAACTCCGTAAGGCAAGGTGGACAGCGCCACCGGCGAACGGGGTTTACGTTGCGCCAGAAAGTGCTATATTGGTCAGCCTATGCCGCGTGGCTACATCCCGATTCTGATTTTCCTCGTATTGGCATTCGCCTTCCCCGTGGTGACGATCCTCGTGGCGAAGCTGGTGCGGCCCAGCGCGCCGGGCAAGACGAAGCTGGAAGCGTACGAGTGCGGCATTCCGTCGGATGCAGACACGCGCGGGCGGTACTCGATTCGCTTCTACCTTGTCGCCATCCTGTTCGTGGTCTTCGACGTCGAGACGATATTTCTGATCCCCTGGGCCATTCAGTACAACGTGCTTGGGCTGTTCGGACTGATCGAAATGCTCGTGTTCCTGGCGATCCTGATCGTGGGGTACATCTGGATCTTCCGCCAGGGCGCCTTGAAGTGGGTTTAGCCTGACCTGAGTTTTCGGCCGCTTGCTGCGCCGCGGCAACGTCCACTCTCTTCCCATCCAGGCAGCCCTGCACCAGGCCCATCGGAAGCAGCGGCCCGTTGCGATCAACTCCGCCAAATCGAATTGGTAACGCAGGCCGGTACGGCATCCTCCGGCGGGGTTGACGAGGCGCCGACTTCGGTCCCAACGTCCCAGCAGGTGTTTTCGGGTTCAAGACTCCCGGTGCTACACTGACCGCTGTCATGAGGAAACCCGCCGGTTTCGCTCTGTTGAGCGCTTGGCTGTTGGCTTTGACTTTGATGGCATGCGGCGGCGCGAACAGGCCGGCGGGCCTGCCCAACATCATTCTCATCATCACCGATGACCAGGGTTGGGCGCAGGTGGGCTTCCGTGGAAACGATGTCATTCAAACGCCGAATCTCGACCGATTGGCCGCCGAAAGCGTCAACTTCACGCGATTCTACGTGTCACCGGTTTGCGCCCCGACGCGGGCCAGCCTGATGACGGGCCGGTACAACTACCGGACGGGCGTCGTCGATACCTACATCGGCCGGGCGATGATGCACAGCGACGAGGTTACGGTTGCCGAGGTCCTGCGCGACGCCGGATACAAGACGGGCGTCTTCGGCAAGTGGCATCTCGGCGACAACTATCCGTTGCGAGCGATGGATCAGGGCTTTCAGCAAGCGCTGGTCCACAAGGGCGGCGGCATCGGCCAGCCATCGGACCCGCCGGGAACGAGCTATTTCGATCCCATCTTGCAGTGGAACGGCGAGCAGAAGCCCTACGTGGGCTATTGCACGGACATCTTCTTCAACACCGCGATGACGTTCATCGAGCAGAACCGCGATGACCCCTTCTTCGCCTACATCCCGACGAACGCGCCGCATTCGCCGTACGATGTTCCCGAGTCGTACATCGAGCCGTACCGCGCGCAGGGCCTTGACGACAAGGATGCACGGATCTACGGCATGATCACGAACATCGACGAGAATGTGGGCAAGCTGCTCGACTTGCTGGATCAACGCGGGTTGGCGAACGACACGATTGTCATCTTCATGACGGACAACGGAC
>CAZUSL010000119.1:0-21143 GCA_964622925.1 uncultured Pseudohongiella sp.
GGTTCGTCGCCTCGAGCCGGGACCGAAAACCTTCCCCGTCCAGCACCAGCGGCAGCGACAGCCGGGAGGCCGGTTCCGCCTCCCCCTCCGCCGGACCGGCCGCTTCCAGGTCGACGGCCGACAGCACGGTGAAAACGCCCCCTTCCTGCGGAACCCCCAGCCCCGCAACCGGACGGTCGCACGTCACCGACACCGACGCCGCCTCTTTCGCCGGCGCGCCGTCCTCCATCGGGATCAGTTCGTCCAGAAAACGGAATACCGCCGTCCCCGCCGGAACCGCAACGTCGCCCCCGCCGGCGCTTTCCCCCGCCGCGTTCTCCGCCTCCGCCGCGCAGGACGCCTCCAGCCCGTTGTCGTTGGCGAGAACCAGTCCCAGCCGGCTCGGCCGGGACAACACCGGAAACCGGAACGCATGCAGCGACTCCGCCCGCTCCAGGTTCGCCAGCCCCGATACCGCCCCGCGCGCCCCGCTCTCATGAACCAGCAGCATCCGCGCCACCGTCGGATACGCGCACGACAGCTTCGCGTATCCGAAGGCCAACTCCCGCCCGCCCGCGGTCGCCAGCAGCACGTCCCCACCGGGCGCGCCGAGATCGATCTCCATGCCCGACGCCGATACCGAAAGCGCGGCGTGCGCCTCGAACCGGACCGCCTCCAGACCCGCCCCATGCAGCGACAGACCGCAGCGGTTCTCCGCCGCCGACACATCGGTCAGAAAAAGACGGCTGCGGAAACCGTCCCCGTCCGCGAACAGCGGAAACAGATGCTCCCGCGACGCCGCGGCGTCGACCGCCAGAGCGGCTTCCCGCGTCAGCGTCACCGTGTACACGGCTACCGTGGTTCCGTCCTCCGCCGTCACCGTGACCTCGATCGCGTTCTCCCCCACCGCCAGCTCGAGGGCGGGACCGGGTTCCCCGCTTCCCACCGCAACCGGCGTCCCGCCCCGCGGGCCCACCGCCACCGTCGCGTCCGGGTCGCCCGCCGCCGGCGTCAGCGTCACGCGCGAGGCGCCGTGCGGCACGGCCGCAACGTAGACGCGGCCTCCGGCGTCCGCCGCAAGATCCGGAACCAGCGTCAACTCGCCGCCGGAATCCACCCCGTCCGACTCCACGCTCCAGGTCAGGACCAGACCGCCGAGCGACGCGTCCGTGGACAACGGGGGAGAGCCTCCATCCCCTCCGCCGCCGGTTGCCGTGCCGCCGCCACCGCCGCCGCCGGTTCCCGTCCCTGTTCCGGTACCGCCGCCACCGCCGCCGTCATTGTCGTTGACGGCGACCGCCGCGGAACCGTTCGTGCCGTGCGGCGCGTAGCCGCTCCCGGTGTTGACCGTCGCCGTCAGCGTCCCGTCCGGCTCGTCCGTCCCGTCGTCCACCGTCGCGACGGTCAGCGTCGCCGTGCCGCCCGAGCCGATCGCGACTGACCGCGAACCGGCCTGGCCGCCCGCCGCGAAGCTGCCGCTGTCCGCCACGTTCACGTTCACCGTGATACTGCCCGCGGGCGCCGGAACCGCCGTCAGCGTGAAGGTCGCGCTGCCGCCTTCGGTAACGGCCGAACCGCCCGATATGCTCACCACCGGCGTCCCCGGCGGCAAGTCGTTGATTGTGAATCCGAAGCCGCTGGTTTTCACCGCACCGCCGCCGCTGCCAGTGACCGTTGCCGAGCCGATATCTACATCGACGTTCACCGTCTCGCCGCCGCTCTCTGTCGTGCTATCCGCACGAGCGGTCAGCGTGATGGTCACCGAAGTCGCGCTCCGCCCCGTGGTGGGACCGCGGAAGAGCACAGTCATCGTGCCGCTGTTGAGGTTGGAACAGGTCACGTCAGTAGCGGAGCCGCAGGCCAGCGTGTAATCGCCGCTGTCGCCCCGGCTTGCGGTGCCGGTGAAGCTCAGCGGAATCGAGACGCTCTCGCCGCTGAAGAGGCCGCGGTGAATAGAGGCCGTGAAGGTCTTCGCGCCGCCCTCGTTGATGGCCGCCGTGTTTCCCGTGAGCGAGATCGTGGTCCCGGCATTGTCTTTCACCGTGCGCGTGGCTGCCGACGGCGAGCCCACGTTATAGCCCGAGCCCTGACGCAGCGTCACCTTCACCGGGCCGTCGGGCTCGTCGGTGGAGTTGCCCTGGGTGGACACGCTGAAATCCGCCGAAGCGCGGCCGGCAGCGATGATGAAGGTCTTGTCGCCCTCGCCGGCTGCAGCCACGAAATCGCTGTTGGGCGCGTCATCGACGTGCAGGTTCACCGTCAGCGGCGAGGTGGTGGCCCCGGTGCGGGTCACCGTGAACGCCGCAGACGTGCCCTCTTCCACCGCTGCGGCCCCTTTCGGCGCGATCGTCACCGTGGCCTGGGCAGCTGCGTCCGGGGTGGGGCCGAGGAGGGACAGCACGAGCAGCGGCGCGAGCAGGAGCGCACGACGGGAGGCGCCTCTACGGGCGATCCGGCGATCAAATACCGAACCGGTCCTGTCAGGCGCGAATTTTTTATTTTTACCCACTTCCCACTCCCACAAAAAATTTCCTAATCGTACTACCTTCTGCGGATGCAGCGCTATTGCAGAAGTTTGCTATCTTTCGTAGCCGCCCCATCTGTCTGTCAATCTTTCATTCCCTTGATTTGGAGTGCGTTCGGGAGCGGACAGGCACCAGCTAAAAGTCACTTTTATTTACGCACACAGACGTGACGCGTTCAACACGCTCCGTACGGAATCTCGAGCGTTGTGCCCCACAACTGCGGGCTGGTTCCACACAAGCTTGTCTATTGGCGGCATTCGCTTATAATGCCTCGCCTGCCCGTTCGGGCGCCGTCATGGACGGGTCTGTAGCTCAGTTGGTTAGAGCGCACCCCTGATAAGGGTGAGGTCGGTGGTTCAAATCCACCCAGACCCACCATCTAAGAGGATACTCGAATGAAAACCCTCAACAATTTGTTTCGCTTGCCCGCTATCGTCGCGATCTGCCTGTTCCTCCTGCCCGCGGCCGCCCAGGAAGAAAGGATCAGCCTGATCAGCGGAACCGAAGGAATGGACAATTTCACTATCGTCGGCGACGCCAACTGGTCCACCGACACGAGTTCGGTCCGGGCCGACGAAGGCAGCGGCGCATCCTGGCTGGTGACCCGTGACAGTTACGGCGATTTCGTGCTGCACGTCGAATTCTGGGCCAGCCACGACGCCAACAGCGGAATCTACCTGCGCTGCCAGGACCGGGACAACATCACCGATCGCAATTGCTACGAAGCGAACATCTTCGACCAGCGGCCCGATCCGTCGTTCGGCACCGGCGCCATCGTGCATATCGCCTCGGTCGACGAACCGCGCCCGACGGTCGGCGACAACTGGAACGTCTACCACATCACCTTGCGCGGCGATCACCTGCTGGTGCAATTGAACAACGAAACCACGGTCGACGTGCGCGACAGCCAGTTCGCGGCAGGTCCGATAGCGCTGCAATGGGGGCGCGGCACGATCCGCTTCCGCAACGTCTGGGTGCAGCCGCTGGATTGATTGAATCCGTCAGATCGTCCCGCGAATCTTGATCGCGATCGTGGGGCCGGTGTGGCTGCAGGAATCCTCTATCTCGCTCACGTACCCGGTGGCGATCGTACCGCCGAGATATCGTGAGCGCACGCGGCAGCGTGCGTTTTCAAACGGGTTGAAAACCTCGAAACGATAGATCAGCTCGCCCCAACCCTGGGTTTCCGCGAACAGCCTGACGAAATCGCCCGAGTTGTAGTCCTCGATCTTGTCGATATCGTAGGCGATGCGGCCGTCCCTGAAATTGTGATTCCAGGAGAAACCATAGTTGAAATTGCGCGCCGGGAAATCGTGCCTGAATCCGATTCGCGCGGAGCCCCGGCCCTGACGGCTGAAGCGCCGGTCGATCCCGAGAAAAGGATCGATGACGCTTGAGTCTTCCACGCGCAGGCCGGACGTCAGCAGGATCTGCGAATCGGCCATCGAAGTGAAGCGATAACTTCCGTCGAGCGCAATGCCATAGCGTTCGCCGTCGCCGATATTGCCGTTGGCGGAGAGGATTTGCGTCGGCGTCGACACGTCCACCTTGTCGATCAGGTCGATCAGTTCGTGATAGAAGATATTGGTGTTGAGGACGCCGTTGTCTTCATTGAAGCGATATTCGAGATTCAGGTCATAGCGCCATGACTGTTCCTGCCGCAGGTCGGGATTGCCGGCGATCGAGTTCTGGTCGTCGTCGGCTTCGCTGGTGTTCTCGGTGAAGTCGGAAAAGCTCAACTGCGCGACGTCTTTCTCGATGGTCGCCCGGAATTGCAGCGCGGGCGTGATATCGAAGCGATAATCGATTTTCGGCCGCAGAAACTCGAAATCCCGCGACTTGCTGACATCGCCGCTTTGGGAAATCTCCGACTGTTCGAAGATCAGCGTGCTTTCCAGGCTCATGCGGTCGTTGATCTGCCAGTTGTGCACCGCGAAGGATTCATAGCGGATTTCTTCCACCCTGGCGTCGGAAAACGAAACCGGCGTGAGGCCGGTTCCACCGCTCAGCAAAAGGTCGAGTTGCAGGTTGGAATCGAGGATGGTCTGCGCGCGCTCGATGCCGATCTCCAGGCTCTGGTTGCCCGAACCGGGGAAATCGAAGGTATAGCCCGTGCGCAGAATCCGTTCCTGGTAGGTATTGGCGAAATCGAGGTTGAGATCCTGGGTTCTGCCGTCTCCGTTCACTTCGAGCAGGTATCTGTCGCGCAAACTCTCGCTGTCGGCGCGATTGACGATGAACAGGGTCTTCCAGCGCTGGCCGCCGCTGAAAATATGTTCGTAGTCGCCGCCGACTTCCCAGAAATCCTCGGTTTCGTCGAGCACGTCGAGTTCGAGATCCACCAGCGGCGGATCGTACCTGGTGTCGAGAATGTCCCTTCTCGCTTCTTCCGGCGCGCTGTCGTCCTCGTATTGCAGGTTGAGGTGGAAAAGATCGGCATCCCCGACCTGCCAGGCCAGATTCGAACTGATCACCATGGGCTGCGCCTTGCGCGTACTTACGCGCTTGATCCGCTCGTTCGGGCTGCCGTCTCCAAAAACGCTGGTCTCGTGGCCGATGCGATGTTCGTAGCGCGGTTCCGATTCGGCGCTGACGAGATAATCGAAACCGCCCCGGGAACCGGACCAGGCAATCTTACCTCCCGGCTTCAGGGAATCGTCGTGATAATGGTCGGTATTGATTTCGTAGGCGATCGAAGAGCGCGTTTCCGCCTCGAGCAGGACAATATTGATGACCTGGTTTCCGCCGCGCACGTCGAGGTCGCCCGAAGTCCCGCGGATAATCTCGATATAGTCCACCTGGCTGGCCGGAATCCTTGCCAACTGGCTGCTGCCCTCGTTCTCCTTTCCTGCGATGCGGCGCCCGTTGATCAGCACCTGGTCGCCTCCCATGCCGAGTCCGCGCCGGTTATCGCCGCCGGAAAAGCCTGGGCCGCCCCCACCGCCGCCTCCGCCCTGGCGGGCGACATTGATGCCGGGGATGCGGTCGAGCATGTCGTTGACCGAAAAGGGTTCGTATTGCATGAAAAACGAAGCGGGGTAGGTCACCGTCGCATCTTCGTCGGTAACCGGCGCGTCCTGGGCCAGCGCTCCGCCCGCCGTGCCGGCGAACAAGCCGCATAGCAGCGCCTGGTAAATGATCTTCCTCTGAAAACGGGGCATTGTCGAAATCCGCAGGCCTGAAAAGCGCAATCACTGATTATCCCGGTATTACGACGTACGCGGCAGATTCCTGTTACTGATTTTTGTTACATTTTGTGCCCACCAGATACCGGAGAAGTTGCGTCCGCAGAGGCGGACCTGGTGTAACTATTTTTCCCCGCGGTCCGTTGGGAAGGTGGACGGAGCAATCCGAAGAAATCCGTCAATGCCGCCTGACGGTGGTCATACCGCTAACTCATGAGGAACGAGCAATGATCAAATATGCTTTCGTGGCGATCCTGGCCCTGGCGCTTACCGGCTGTCTGGTGATGGTCGATTCGGATTCGCGCGCCTTGCAAACAGTATGGAGCGAAGGCGACGTGGCGCGTCTGGAGGTCGGCCGGAGCGACGAGCAATTCGTGCGCGACACTTTCGGCGACCCGACAAGCAGGCTGTCTTACGCCGATGGCACAGCAGTCTGGAAGTACCGGAACAGATCCGAGAAAGACACCGAAGTAGGCGTATTCCTGATTTTCGCGGTCGATGTCGAGGAAGAACGCATCGAGACGCTTTCCATCGAATTTGCCGATGGCGTCGTCAGCAATTACTGGATCGACGAAGAACGATTCTAGCGAAACGCCGAAAACTCTCTTCAAGACTCCCCCTGGCCGGGCCGCTATCTCTGCGCGATCTCGAACTTTTGCGCCGCGCGGCCGGATTCCGCATAATTTCGGTTGAAATTCCGGCAACGAACAGGGGGAACTCATGACTCGGGAATCCATGGAAGTCGATGTGGTCATCGTCGGCGCGGGGCCCGCGGGTCTGGCCACGGCCTGCCGCCTGTTGCAACTGGCGCGGGAGGCCGATCGCGAGATTTCCGTTTGCGTGCTGGAAAAGGGCTCGGAAGTAGGCGCCCATATTCTCTCCGGCGCCGTGTTCGAGCCGAATGCGCTGCAGATGCTTTTTCCCGACTGGGAAGATCGGGGCGCGCCGCTGAATACCCGCGTCACCGGCGACCAGGTCTATTACCTCGGTTCAGGCAAGTCTTCGTATCGTTTCCCCGAATTCCTCGTACCCAAACCCATGCGCAATCACGGGAACTACGTCATTTCCCTGGGCAACCTGTGCCGCTGGCTGGCGGACCAGGCGGCCGAACTCGGCGCCGAGATCTTTCCCGGTTTCGCCGCCACCGAAATACTTTACGACGATGACGGCCGCGTGAAAGGCGTCGCCACCGGCGACATGGGCATCGACGCGAAAGGCGAGCGGAAATCGACCTGGCAGCCGGGATTCGAGTTCCACGCCAGGTTCACGATCCTGGCCGAAGGCTGCCGCGGCCATCTCGGCAAGGAAGTGATCGCCCGCTTCGAACTCGACAAGGATCGCGACCCCCAGCATTACGGCATCGGCATCAAGGAAATCTGGGAGATCAGCGAGGCCAGGCACCATGAAGGCCTGGTAGTGCATACCGCCGGATGGCCCATGACCGGACCGAGCTACGCGGCCACGAGCGGCGGTTTTCTCTACCACGCCGAGAACCGGCAGGTCTATGTGGGCCTGATCGTCGACCTCGGCTACCGGAACCCGCATATCAGCCCTTTCGACGAATTCCAGCGTTACAAGCACCATCCGGTCATCAAGCGCTATCTCGAAGGCGGCAAGCGCATCGGTTACGGCGCCCGGGCGATCATCAAGGGCGGGCTCAACTCCCTGCCCGAGATGAGTTTTCCCGGCGGCCTGCTGATCGGCTGCGACGCGGGTACGCTCAACGCCGCCAAGATCAAGGGCAGCCATACCGCGATCAAGAGCGGCGTCCTGGCGGCGGAGTCCCTGTTCGCCGCCCTGAGCGACGACGCCTCCGAGACCGATTTCAGCGAACGCTTCCGCAATTCGCCCCTGCACGACGAATTGCATCGCGCGCGCAACTTCGGCGGCGCCTTTCACAAACTCGGATTCTGGCTCGGCAGCGCTTTCACCTGGGTCGAACACAATCTGTTCGGCGGGGCTCTGCCGGTAGATTTGCGCGATCCCGGCAAGGATCACTGCCAGTTGAAGCCGGCGGAGGAAAGTGAGCGCATCGACTATCCAAAGCCCGATGGCGTGCTCAGTTTCGACAAGATGTCATCGGTATACCTGTCCAACACCAACCACGAGGAAGACCAGCCCTGCCATCTGCAACTCAAGGATTCGTCGATCCCGATCGATGTGAATCTGCCGTTGTATGACGAACCCGCGCAACGTTATTGCCCGGCGGGCGTCTATGAAGTCGTGGAGCAGAACGGAGCCAGGCGCTTCCAGATCAACGCGCAGAACTGCGTGCATTGCAAGACCTGCGACATCAAGGACCCGACCCAGAACATATTGTGGGTAGCTCCCGAAGGCGGCGGCGGGCCCAGTTATTCGGCGATGTAGTCGCTTCGAGGTCTGAACAGCGTAAGTCGCCGTCTGAACTTTTGCAATCTTCGTGCTAAAGTTGGGCGGTTGAACATGGCTGCGCCTCCATGGTGCGACATGAGAAATTTCCGTAATCGACTTTACATACTGATTGCCGCGGTCGGGACCTGCCTGTATTGCGCCGGCAGCGCGGCCCAGCATGAACTTGCGCAAGAGCGCTGGTGGCTGCTGGAAACCGATAACTTCCGCATCCTGAGTCAACTTTCCTCCAGGCGCACCGCCGAGGTCGGCGCCGAACTCGAGGTCTGGCGTCAGGCCGTGGGACGCCTGCTCGGCCATGCCGAAGGATTGCCGGCGGCAACAGTCCCGAACCTGGTCTATCTGTTCGACGATTTCGAGGACTTCGGGCATTTCAGCTTTCAGCGGGACGCCGGTTTCCATATACCGACCCCAAGGGCCAATTACATGGCGATGTCCCTGGACGAGGACATGGCCTGGCAACAGGGGCTCCACTATTACGTGCATTTCCTGATGCGCAATTTCGTCGATCTGCGCATGCCGCGCTGGTACGAAGAAGGCCTGGCCGGCTACTACTCGCGGATGGAGGTCGATGGCGCGGAACTGCGATTGCCCGGCTACTCCGGGGCAACCAATGAACGGATGGCGGAATTGTCGGAAGAACTGGCGATGGAGCGCCTCTTGTACCAGGACGCGGCGCTCGCTTCACCGCGCCTCATCCAGATCGCCAATCTCAAGTCCGAGGCGCTGCTGACGTATATGCGACATGGCCACGAGGAAGGATTCAGCGACCACCGCGAGAATCTGCAAGCCTATCTCGATCATTTGCTGGACGGGCGCAATCCGCGTTTCGCGTTCGACCAGTCCTTCAGGATCCGGCCTGAACGTCTCGAAGACGAGTTGCGAAACTTTCTGCGCAATACAAACGCAAGCGACCGGACTATCCCGATGACGGGCCTGCGCGCCGGATTCGACTTCGAACCGGTTGCCGCCGACCCGGATCGGGTCGCCATCCAATTGGGCGAACTCGCGCTGAATTCCGGCCAGTTCGAAGTAGCGGAGACATTTTTTCGCGGCCTGACCGAGCGAGATTCCCCCATCGCCCGAGCCTGGTCCGGGCTCGGCGACTCGCTCCGCTACCAGGATGAGTCGGTGCGCGAAAGCGACGCACAGATCGCCGGCTACTTCGAGCACGCCGTGGTGCTGGAACCGGACAATCCCGACATCCTGCTCGACTTCGGCGAGTATTGGGAGGCCGAACTCGAGGATTGCGACAACGAATGGGCGCCGGCGCGGGCGGAAGAGCGGCTTGCCGCCGCCTTGCAGGCTTTCGAACAGGTGATCGCCATGCATCCGGACAATCCGGAAGCCAATCTCGCCATGGGGGAGATCTACCTGTTCGAAGAATACGACTGGAGAAACGGCGTCGAGTACCAGCGCCGGGCATTCGAGTTGCTGCCGGCCGATACATTCATCATGGAACAGGCCGTGAGATACGCCATCGAGGCGGAACGGTTCGACGAGGCCGAGCGGCTGATCGCCGAACTCGCACAGCCACTGCATTTGTGGGGCGAACCCGACTGGGTAAGCGACTTGCGCCTGCGCCTGCTCAACAAGCGGCGCGGCACCGGCTATGATCTTTGCGCGAACGATTAGCGGTTTCAGGCTCTTGCCTCTGGGGCTGATTTTCTGCGGCATGTCCGCCAGTGCCCAGGATGCGGTCGAAGACTTGTTGCAAGCACTCGCCGCGGAGATTTCCGCAACTGAACTTCAACTCGCACCCAATTTGAATGAGCGCGAACTCGGATCGCTCGATGCGCCGCGCCTCGGCGGCTTCGCCGACTTGCCGCCCGGCGGGTATCCGACCAGCGTTGAGATTGAAGCTTGGGAAGCTGCGTTCCGGGCCGGTGAAATTGGCGGGCTGGCGGTGATTTCCGGTACCGCGGACGGGAGTTTTCTCGAATCCTGGCTTGGTGGTTTCGAACGCGAGAGGCTTTTCGTCAGTTTCGCGGATGACGATGAGGAAACCGCGTTGCTGGTGGCGCGAATCGCCGGACTGCAAGGATACGAAGCACTTCCGTTACACCATGATGATGCTCCCCATGCGGCGGAGTTTTATGCCACCGCGCAATATCGGCTGGCTATCGATTCGCGTGCGGCGCGCCGGCTGCGTACCGATGTGACCGAAATGGAACTGCTTGGCGAGCGTCTGCGCCGGGACTCCGCATCGGTTTTTCGCGACCCGCCGAACAGGGACGACCGGAGTCTTTCACGCAACGAACCCAGAATTTTTCGCAAGATCACCCTGGGCGATGAGTTCAACCAGCCCACCATCGAGGAAATCGTCGTGCCTGGCGGCATCGCGCTCGGCGAAAGCGCTGAATTGGACTTCGTGCCCGCCGAACTCGTATTCGATGGCGATTCATTCATATTGCACGGCATTGATTCGGCATCCGGAACGAACGGGATCAGCCACCGATTGCCGAGCGATGACCCGGCCGCGCTGAAGTCCCTGTTCGATCTCTCCAGCCGTTCGATCAGAACCCGATCCGACGCGGTCGTGGATCTCGACGTAGACCGGCGCGTCAGCATCTCTTCGGCCTTGCGCGATACCGACGCCGGTTATGCGTTCCTGTTCGCCGACACCC
The DNA here is from genome assembly GCA_964622925.1 of uncultured Pseudohongiella sp. Classification (GTDB taxonomy): domain Bacteria; phylum Pseudomonadota; class Gammaproteobacteria; order Pseudomonadales; family Pseudohongiellaceae; genus UBA9145. The sequence goes on from CAZUSL010000119.1 coordinate 10,705, forward strand.
TGCCTTTCGAACATCTCGATTATCTGCCGGTGACCAAGAGCGTGATCATCGATACCGACGTGTCCTGGAACCGGAGCGGAGTCGAAAACGGCTTGCCGCTGGAATTCGAAACCGGTTTCGAAGTGCGTTTCCTGTCGGCCGACAGCATGCGCATCGCCCAGACCCGGCTCGCGCTCGAATACGAATACGACTCCGCTGGCGGAGCGGTGCGTTATGATGGCAACTGGGGCCGCTATGGCTCGCGCCTGCGCGAAAGCACCGATGTGGACGGTCTCGGCGCGGGTCTGGCGGAGTTCGCCCGTTACGCGGGCTGGGTCGCACTGTTCCGCCGGCTGGAGCAGGATGCCGTGCCTTTCCTGAAAGGCCGCTATCAATTCATGAAGATCGACAAGGGGGGCAGGGAGACGCCGCGCCGTTTCCGGTAGAATATGTCAAGGGGAACGACAGTATGAATATTCGTATCGGCATCGCGAGTCTGTCAGGCAGCCTGGTTCTGCTGGCGGGCTGTGCGACTATCGACCTCGAAACGGACTACGAGTTCGACCCCGCCCTTTATGCCCAGGTAATCGACCAGACCAGCGACAACTATCCGGAAATCGACCCTCTGTCCCTTGATGACGAGATCAAGCAGTGGCTCCACGAAAACATGGAAACCGAGGGGCGCGGCGAAGAATACCTGGTAAGCACCTTGCAGGATCTGCTTTACGGCGAAGACCATCTGAACATCCAGTATTCCGACGTGAAAACCCATACGGCGGTCGAGATCTTCCGCACCAGGGAGGGCAATTGCCTGTCGGTGATGAATCTCTATGTTGCCATGGCCCGTTATGTGGGACTGGACGCCAATTTCCAGACCGTTGAAGTGCAGCCGAGCTGGGACCGCCGCGGCGACCTGCTCGTGGTGAGCCAGCACATCAACGCTACCGGCCGGTTGAACTCCAGGGAGTATTACGTAGTCGATTTCACCCCCGAAATCGCCTTGCAGTCGATGACCGAATCCATAGTTTCGGACTCGGTGGCAAGATCGCTGTATTTCAACAATCTGGGCGTGGAAGCGATGGTTGCCGGCAATACCGAGCAGGCCGTCGGGTATATCAAGAACGCATTGTTCATCGACCCGGCCAACAGTTTTGCCTGGAACAATCTCGGTACGGCCTACAGGCGGCTGGACAATGAAGTATTGGCGGAATTCAGTTACCACTTTTCCTTCAATCTGGACAAAACCAACGCGACCGCGATCAACAATCTGGTAAAGCTCTTTCGCGCGCAGGGCGATGAAGACCGGGCGAGGCAATACGCAAGCGTCATCGACAGGTTCAATCAACGCAACCCGTATTTCCAGTACGCCCAGGGCAGAAGGGCATACGAGCGGGGAAACTATGAATCCGCGCGTTCGCACTTCCGGCGCGCCATAAGACTGAAACCCTACGAGCCGAGTTTCCATACCGGACTGGCGATGGCCTATGTCCAGCTCGGCGAACTGAATCGAGCGCGGGACGCTCGCGAAGAGGCGGAAAACGTTCTTGCCGCGAACTCGGAAATATACCGGCCGAGCGATCTCAGATTGCGCATCTTCGATCGTACCTCCATTCTCAACAGCTCCTCTCCGGGATTGACGATACAACTGCGCAGGGGAACGCCTGTTGAACCCGCGCCCAACTGATGGAATGAAGGAGTAACGGATTGAATTTCAGGCTGGGAATGGCGCTCACCCGTTAGCGCCACTCTGATGGCGCTAGTTCAGATCCGGGTCCAACCAGTAACGGGCGCCTTGCAGCGAGGCCTGCAAGGCCAGCCCCGATTCGGTGATTTGATAGACCGTCAAGTTATCGGCGATGGCTTCCGCGCCGGTCGCGGCGCCGAGATCGCCCGCCCGCGCCGCGGCGTCGGCTTCCACGCCCACGGTAAAACCGACATCGGTGAATCGACGCAGCGCATCTTCGCTATGGAACACGATCACGAGCCGGATATCGGTGACTCCGGCGCCGAGTCCGACGCCGACTTCGCCCATGCGCAGATAGGTGTCCTCGCCGGTGCCGTTGTGGCGCGCGATGCCGATGCCGCCGCCGACGTTCAGGATCAGGCCGACATTGGCGTTGGAGAAAACCGCGAAGCCCACCGCGCTGAAGATCTGCGCTTCGGTATCCGGCCGCATGGCGTAAAGATCGGTCAATACTTCGTCGCGCATGTCGAGGATCGCCTGCCGCCGGACTTCCGGATCCCTGGCGGTCAATCCGGTTGATGTGCAGCCGCCGAGCAGGGCGAGAACGAGCGCCGCGAAAAGGCCCTTGAGCAGGGAACGGGAAAGAGTCATCTTGCTTCCTCCATACAGGGAATCTAGTTACTTCGGTCAACCGACAGCCGGATCATGGTTTCGAGCGAATCGCGGTAAGTCGAAGGCGGGATGTCCGCCAGCGCCGCCAGCGCCCTGGCGGCTTCGTCCGCGGCCAGGCGGCTGGTGTAGTCGAGCGCGTCGCCGCCGCGCACGACTTCGATCACCTTGTGCAGGTTCGCCTTGCAGAACTCGGTATCGGCGATGCACGAGCGGATCAATTCCGCCTCGCTCTCGCGGCCGTTGCGCATGACGTGAATAAGGGGCAGGGTGGGTTTTCCCTCGAGCAGGTCGTCGCCGATGTTCTTGCCCATGGCGTTGCTGTCGCCGGCGTAGTCGAGCACGTCGTCGATCAACTGGAAAGCTACGCCGAGATGCAGGCCGAGAGCCTTGAAAGCCTGCTCGGCCGCCGCCGGCGCTCCGGCCAGACGCGCGCCGCATTGGGCGGCGGACTGGAACAGGATCGCAGTCTTGTCGTGGATGACCTGCAGATAGCCCGCCTCGTCGATGTCGGGATTGTTCTTGTTGACCAGTTGCTGCACTTCGCCTTCGGCGATTCGATTGGTGGTGTCGGCCATGATTTCCATGATGCCCATGTCGCCGATGCCGACGAGCAACTGGAAGGCGCGGGAATAGATGAAATCGCCGACGAGCACGCTGGTTTCGCTGTTCCATTCGGCATTGACGGTAGGACGCCCCCGGCGCAGGGTCGACATGTCCACCACGTCGTCGTGCAGCAGGGTCGCGGTATGGATGAACTCGATCACCGCCGCCAGTTCGATGTGCCGGCTGTCGCGAATGCCGCAACTGCGCGCCGCCAGTAGCACGAGGATCGGCCGCAGCCGCTTGCCGCCGGCGTCGACGATGTAATGGCCGATGCTTTCCACCAGCCCGACCCGCGAATGCAATTGCTCGACAATCGTGCGGTTCACGGCCGCGAAGTCGGCTTCGATCGCCGCCAGGAGCTTCGGAAACATAAGGGCGAGAGGCTTAGTGGAACAGGGCGGGCGCCGAATTGTCCAGGCCCCGGAAACAGATTGGCATGCTAATTACAGCGCGGATAGCTGTCAAGCAGTTGTGCGGTTACGCGGATTCATTGGTGATGGATGCACCAACTCAACAACTGCGTACGCTTATGCGGGTCCAGATTCGTTATCGAGCAGCAGGTCCTTGGCGGCGTTGATCTTTTTGGAGAAGTAGTCCGAGCCGCCGCGGTCGGGGTGGAATTTCTGCATCAGTTTGCGATGCGCCTTGATGATTTCGCTGCGGCCGGCGCCCTCTTCCAGGCCCAGTATTTCCAGCGCCAGTTGCCGGTTCATCGTTATTTCCGACACACCGTCCGCCGCGCCTTCGCCTTGTTCCGCACCGGTGCGCCAGTCGGCATGGCCGCGGTCGAGATAGGCTTCGAGCACCTGGCGGGAATCCGTGTCGTCCCGGCACTCGCCGTGCAATTGCCGCAGTTCCTCAAGGCTCAGGCTACTGAGCTTGCGGCCCGAGAATGCCCCCTGCAGGATATTGCCGTCGAGATCCCCGGAACCGTGCACCAGTTCCATTTCGAGGTAGTCGGTGCGCAAGGTGGAAGTCTGGCGCTGGCCGGCCGTTCCCGGCGACAGACGGCTGCCGAGCATCTGCCAGATCGGCAGAAATCGCAACGCCGCGGGCAGCAGCCGCAGCAGGAAAGCGCCCGCGGCGCCGAGTGGAGCGAGAATCCATTGCACCGGCAGGCGTCCTAGCATGATCAGCAAGACCACGAGCAGGAGCGCCGCCGTCAGGATGAACAGGTAGCGGTTCTGCCTGGCGTTGAGCGAATAGCGCTGGCTGATGGACTTGGCCATGTACCAGGCCAGAATCGGCAGCGCGATCAGCAACAATAGTCGAACGATCATGCGGTTCCCGTTCCGCTGTTCACCTGAGTTGCCGCTCCAGCAATTTCACTTGCTGCCCCGAGCGCTTGCTGAAATCCTGCAAGGCGGCCAGTCCGCCGGCGGCAAATACCGCAACGGCCTTGAGCAATTCGCGCAACTGGCTGGCGCTGCCGGCATCGAATTGACAGCAGGCGCCGCCGGAGAGCCGGGCAAGCTCTTCGAAAGCCTTCCTCGCATGGCTGTCGAAACCTTCGTGGAACATGAACAAGGGCACTTGCAGCACGCCAAGTTGACCGGCCAGATGCGCCAGCCGGTCCAGGCTTTCTTCCATGGCGTCGCCGACATAGACCACGGCCTTGACCCGCTTGATCCTGTTCTCCGCCTGCACATGGCCGAGCAGGCGGCCGATCTGGGTGGCGCCGGCCCGGCAGCGAATTTCCGTCATCAGTTCGAGCAATCGCCCGCCGTCGGTTTGCCATTCGCTGGCATGGAATTCGCCGAATCCCCGAAACCAGCAAAGTTGCACATTGAGGCCGCCGAGATCGCGGGTCGCCTGGAACATCTCGGCCTGTTGCTTCGAGGCGATGTCCCAGGTGAATTCGCGGCTCGCCGTCGCGTCGAGGGCGAAGATCAGCCGCGCGTCGCCGGCGCTTTTCGGGGTGGCGGCGAGCTTGGCGAGGAACGCCTGCACATCCTGTTTGTCCGCGGCCGCGGGCTTGCCGGCGCCGGTTCGGGCCGGCTGCCGTTTGCGGTCGGATCTGAACAGATCTTTCATGCCAATCACCCGGACTCTGTCTGGTGCGGACGGAGAGACTTGAACTCTCACATCTTTCGATACCAGAACCTAAATCTGGCGCGTCTGCCAATTCCGCCACGTCCGCATACGCCGGCGGGGCCGGTTGCGGAATCCTACTGTCAAGTTATACTCCGCGCCGTTGCCAGCAGCCGGAGTTTACCATGTCTGACCTGATCCTTAGCGTCGAAAACGGCGTCGCCACCTTGACCATGAACCGTCCCGAAGCGCGCAATGCCTTGAGCGAAGCGATGCGCACGGACCTGGCGAAAGCCTTGCACGATGTCGAACAGGATCCGGCGGTGCGCTGCGTCGTTCTTACCGGTGCGGGCGAGCATTTCATGGCCGGCGGCGACGTCAAGAACATGGCGGAAAGCCTCAAGGGCAAGTCTCCGGAAGAGATTCGCAAGGCCTTCCTTTTCCGCATTCACGACCTGCACCCGATCATGTTCGCCATGCGCCGCATGTCCAAACCAGTGATCGCGAGTTGCCGCGGCGCGGCAGCGGGGGCCGGCGTCAGCATGGCGCTGGCCTGCGATCTGATCATCGCTTCCGAGGACGCGTTCTTCACCCTGGCCTATTGCCGCATCGGCACGAGCCCGGACGGTTCTTCCTCCTTCCACCTGCCGCGCGCGGTAGGCATCAAGAAAGCCATGGAAATCGCCCTGCTCGGCGACCGCTTCGACGCGCAGACGGCGAAGGACATCGGCATGGTCAATTATGTCGTGAAGACCGAAGATCTCGCCGCCGAAACCGATAAACTCGCCAGCCGCCTGGCGAACGGCCCGACCCATGCCTACGGCAATACCAAGGCGCTGTTCTATCGTTCGCTGGAGAGCGAATTCGAAGCGCAATTGCAGGCGGAAGCGGAGTATTTCGCGGACTGCGCCTCACGCGCCGATTTTCGGGAAGGCGTCACCGCTTTCAGCGAAAAGCGCGCACCGGTTTTCAGCGGAAATTGAATCCCTGGAAGACATTTTTGGCTTCGATCCGTCGCCGCCGAGTGGCGCGGGGTTCAGCGGACGCTGTGAATACGTCCCTGTACGCTTCGGCCCCGACATCCATGTCGGGGACGCCCGCTGAACCCCGCGCCACTCGACGGCGACTCACATTGTGCTGAATCGAAAATTCGTCATTCTTTGCGGATGTGGGGCCGCGACCGGGAACTATTGCAGGCTGCTCTGGCCGCTGATCAGGGTTTGCAAGGATTCGATCTGTTCCTGCAGGCGGAACAGTGTCTGATTGATCTGCAAGCGGTGGGCGTTTACCGATTCCATGGATTGCTCGATATACTCGAGTCGTCCGACGAGGCCGAGCACGGTGCTGTCGCCGCTGCTCAGGGCCTGCCGAATCGATTCGAGGTCGCCTTCCATTTCACCCAGGTTCCGCATTTCCCGGTCGTGTTCGGCAACCAGTTCGTCCAGTGATTGCAGATCGTTATTGATGCCGTTGACGCGCCGTTGCACATCCGACATTGCGTCGTTCACGGTGGCGATCTGCTGGCTGTTGTTGGCTGTCGCTTCGTCCTGCCCCTCGTTGACCAGCCCGAGCCGGGCGATTTCGGACAGGATGTCCTCTATTTCCTGATTGATCCTGCGCCAGTTCGCCCAGAGCAGATCGTATTGCTCGATCGCAATTTCCATGCCTTCGCGCAGGCTGCTGGCTTCTTCCGCGGCTTCCTGCCCGGTCACGTTCAATTGCAGTTCGAGGTCGCCGAGACGCAGATCGGTCTGGCGCAGGTCGGTCTGGTACATTTCGTTATAGAAATACCAGCCCAGGTAGCCGTTCGCGCCGACGGCCAGCGTCAGCAGCGCCAGCATGATCCGCACCGGCCAGGTGCTGGCGCGTTCGACACGCGCGCGATAGTAGCCCGGCGGGGCGATTTCCTGCTCTTTCGCGCGGCGATTGCCGAGGTGCGTATCCATGTGGTCCCGATCGGGAACCATGGACGGAATTTCGTTCAGATCGTCGTTTTCGCTCATAGCGGGCATTATCGTAGAAAGCGTCCGGTCTCGACAAGCCAAACCAGGCCGAATCGGAATGACGAATTCGGCGGCGCAGTGTTACTATTTCAAGGACGAAAGCGCTGCGCAGACTCCGCCGCGCGGACGGGCCTGACAACACCAACCGGAGGGACTCAAGCATGGAACTCACCAATCTCATCGACTACCTGTTTCGCTGGATACACTTCTTCGCGGGAGTGACCTGGATCGGACTGCTGTATTACTTCAATTTCGTGCAGACCGAGTATTTCAAGGAAGCCGGCGACGCCAAGGCAAACGCCATCGACAAGCTCGTGCCGCGGGCGCTCTGGTGGTTCCGCTGGGGCGCAATGTTCACCTTTCTTTCGGGGTTGGCGCTGGCAGGCTTTATCGAGATGCTGGGCGTGGGAATCAACTATTACATCGTGCTGGGAATGACCCTGGGCACGCTGATGTTCCTCAATGTCTGGCTGATCATCTGGCCGAACCAGCAAATCGTGATCGCCTCCAACCGCCAGGTGCTGGACGGCGGCGAACCGCTGGCGGATGCCGCGGCGGCCCAGGGCAAGGCCGGGCTGGCATCTCGCTCGAACACCCTGTTTTCTCTGCCGATGCTTTTCTTCATGGGCGCCTCGGCGCATCTCGGCGGCGTCGGCCGGGTTCCGATCACGCTGGAAGGCAGCGCCAGCATGATCGCCATCGTTCTCACCCTGCTGATCGTCGCGTTGCTCGAATTCAACGCGATCAAGGGCAAGACCGGACCCATCACGAGCGTCAGCGGAGTGATCCACTGCAGCGTCTGGCTGACCGCGGCCCTCGTGCTGATCATCGAATTCCTGTAAAAAACAAGGCCCGGGACGGCGCATGCCGACCCGGGCCTGTTCTCGAACTTTCCGCTGGCGCGGCGGCGTGATTACATCATGCCGCCCATGCCTCCCATGTCGGGGGCGCCGCCGGGAACGGCCGACTTGGGTTCGGGGATTTCCGACACCATCGCTTCGGTGGTAATCATCAATCCGGCGATCGAGCCGGCCGCCTGCAATGCCGTGCGGGTGACCTTGGTCGGATCGAGAATACCCATTTCGATCATGTCGCCGAATTCGCCCGTGGCTGCGTTGAAGCCGTAATTGCCCTTGCCCGCCTTGACCTTGTCGAGAATGACCGAGCCTTCCTCGCCGGAATTCTCGACAATCTGGCGCAGCGGCGTGGAAATCGCCTTGAGCAACAGCGCGATGCCGACGTTCTGGTCCTCGTTGGCGCCGTTCAATCCTTCGACCGCCTGCAGGGCGCGCACGAGCGCGACGCCGCCGCCGGCGACCACGCCTTCCTCGACCGCCGCGCGGGTGGAATGCAAGGCGTCTTCGACACGGGCCTTCTTCTCTTTCATCTCGATCTCGGTGCCGGCGCCGACCTTGATCACGGCGACGCCGCCGGCGAGCTTGGCTACCCGCTCCTGCAACTTCTCGCGGTCATAGTCGGAGGAGGTTTCCTCGATCTGCTGGCGGATCTGGGCGACCCGGCCTTCGATGTTCTTCGGTTCGCCGGCGCCGTCGATGATCGTGGTGTTTTCCTTGCTCACCTGGACGCGCTTGGCCGAGCCGAGGCTGTCGACTTCAGCGCTTTCGAGGCTGAGACCGACCTCTTCCGAGATCACCGTGCCGCCGGTAAGTATCGCGATATCTTCCAGCATAGCCTTGCGGCGGTCGCCGAATCCCGGCGCCTTCACCGCGGCGACCTTGACGATGCCGCGCATGTTGTTGACCACGAGAGTCGCGAGCGCTTCGCCTTCGACGTCTTCGGCGATCACGAGCAGCGAACGACCTTGCTTTGCCACTCCTTCGAGCAGGCCAAGCATGTCGCGGATATTGGAGATTTTCTTGTCGACCAGGAGGATCAGGGGATTTTCGAGCTCGGCGCTCATGGTGTCCTGGTCGTTGATGAAATACGCGGAAAGATAGCCGCGGTCGAACTGCATGCCTTCCACTACGTCGAGTTCGTTTTCCAGTCCGGAACCGTCTTCCACGGTAATCACGCCTTCCTTGCCGACCTTTTCCATCGCTTCGGCGATGATCTGGCCGACCTGCTCGTCGGCGTTCGCGGAAATGGTGCCCACCTGGGCGATCGCGGTGGAGTCATCGCAATCCGTCGAGAGCTTGCCGAGTTCGTCGACGATGGCGATAACGGCCTTGTCGATGCCGCGCTTGAGATCCATCGGATTCATGCCGGCGGCGACGGACTTCAGTCCCTCGTTGAGGATCGACTGGGCCAGTACGGTGGCGGTGGTAGTGCCGTCTCCCGCTACGTCCGAGGTCTGGGAGGCGACTTCCTTCACCATTTGCGCACCCATGTTCTCGAACTTGTCAGCCAATTCGATTTCCTTGGCGACGGAAACGCCGTCCTTGGTTACGGTAGGCGCGCCGAAGGACTTGTCGAGCACCACGTTGCGGCCCTTGGGGCCCAGGGTCACCCTCACCGCGTCAGCAAGAACGTTGACGCCGGCCAGCAGACTCTGCCGCGCCGTGTCTCCAAAATTCACATCTTTAGCCATTTTCGGTTTTTCCTATGTCAATAAACTGCTTTCGTGTCCGGGCCGCCGATCAGCCCTCGATGACACCGTAGATTTCGCTTTCCGAAAGGATCAGCAATTCTTCGTCGCCGACCTTGATCGTGTTGCTGGAGTACTTGCCGAAGACGACGATATCGCCGACCTTGACGTCCACCGGCTGCGAGCTGCCGTCTTCGAGCCGCTTGCCCGGGCCTACCGCCAGCACTTCGCCTTGCGCGGGCTTCTCGGCGGCGGATCCCGGAAGCACGATGCCACCCGACGTAGTGGTTTCCTCTTCGGTGCGTCGAACGACGACTCGATCTTGCAGGGGGCGAATATTCATTTTGTTCACTCCTAGTCACGCGAAAATTGAACAGATCCCGAACCGGCCCCACCCGGTCAGGTTCTGAAATTTGGGTCCGATAGCTGTCTCGGCCAGCCGTTCCGGTAGTCCGGAACTTGTCGAGCCGATTGCCGGGGACGTTTATGGGGATAGCGCCGGAAAATTCAATAGTGAATTTCGAGGCATTTTTTCAAGGATGCGGAATATACCACCTTTTGACTGCGGAAAGGCGGGAATTCGCAGTTTTCAGCGGTCGTCCGGATCTTCGAGCCGGTCCGACTCCGGGCTCTGCTTCGAATATTCGCCTTCGTATACGTTGCCTGCGCCGCCCGGCCCGCGTTTCGAGTGACCATGAAACCCGGCCTGGCGGTTGACCTGCACGGCCCAGACGCCCCGTCCGATCAGCCAGGCCGCGGCGGGCCCGCGCAAAGGCGGAGTCAGGAAGACGAAACCCAGGGTGTCGGTGATGAAGCCCGGCGTCAGCAGCAAGGCGCCCGCCGCCGCTATCAGCATGCCTTCGACGATTTCCCTCGCGGGCAACTCGCCGGTCTCGATGCGCCGGCGGGCGCCTTGCTGCTG
>CAZUSL010000120.1:0-17292 GCA_964622925.1 uncultured Pseudohongiella sp.
GTCCCGGCGATATCGTGCTTACGCAAGGCGCCGGCAACGTCGGCGGCCTGGCGCAAAACCTCGCACGAGATCTTGCGGAAAGGGGCTTCACCCGCGGCAACGGGGAATGTGCGCAATGAGCAGGTTGAAGCTTCCGGACAGCGTAAGCGGACTCGGGCGGATCGCGGTGCTCATGGGCGGCGACTCACCCGAGCGCGAAATCTCCCTGCTCAGTGGCAATGCGGCGTGGAACAGCCTGCAACGCCTGGGGTTGCAGGCGGCCGCGATCGACGCGGGCCGGGACGTCGCCGAAAAGCTGGCCGCCGAACAGGCCGAGTTCGTGGTCGTCATGCTTCATGGCCGTGGCGGCGAAGACGGTTCGGTCCAGGGCTTGCTGGAAATATTGGGATTGCCTTTCAGCGGCAGCGGGGTGCTTGCCTCGGCGCTGGCCATGGACAAGGTCAAGAGCAAACTCATCTGGCGCCAACTCGGACTTGCCACCGCGGACTTCATCGAGCTCACGGCCGATACCGACTGGGATGCGGCGATCGCACAGCTCGGTCCGGCCGTGGTCAAGCCGGTCTCCGGCGGGTCCAGTCTGGGGGTCGGAATCGTGCACGACGCCGCCGAACTCGAGCGCCAGTATTCAGCGGCGCTGGCTTTCGATTCGCCGGTAATGGCCGAGACATACATACAGGGCAGGGAGTTTTCCGTCGGCATATTGCAGGACGAAAAGCTGCCGGCGGTCGAACTTCGCACCCGGCGCAATTTTTTCGATTACCGGGCGAAATATGAGGATCAGGATACCGAATACATCTGTCCTCCCGAACTCCCGGAGGAAATGCATGGGCAATTGCTGAACCTGGCCCATGACGCCTATCGCGCTCTCGGCTGCCGGGGCCTGGCCAGGGTGGACCTGATGCAGGATCGGGAAGGGAAGTTCTTCCTGCTCGAAGTGAACACGGTGCCGGGGATGACCGGCCATAGCATTATTCCCATGGCGGCCAGCCGCCTGGGCAGGAGTTACGACGATCTGATGCTGCAGATTCTTGCCTGTGAGGCGGAGGCGCCACGTCCATGAAGCGCATGCTTTTACTGCTATTGGTGGCAACCTCGGTAGCGAACGCGGCGCTGCTGACCTGGCGGCATTGGAACGACCTGGCGCCGGGGCTTAACCCGCGGCTGACCCGGATCGAACTTGGAGGCGAGTTGCGGCATTTGCCTCCGGAAGAAATCAGAACGGTTTTGGCGCCTTATGCCGGAACGGGATTTTTCGGCGTCGATCTGGACCTGGCGCGCGAGCAGGTCGAAAGCCTGCAATGGGTCGAATCCGCGTCGGTGGGGCGGCGCTGGCCGGATACGCTGAGCGTGCGCGTCACCGAGGAAACCGTTATCGCTCGCTGGGGCGAGAACCAGTTGATTACCCAGCGCGGCAGGATAATCAGTCCGGCGATTGCCGAAATCGACCAGTCGCTGCCGCTTCTCGGCGGCCCCCCGGATTCGCATTTCGACGTAATGCGGCAATACCAGCGATTGAACCAGATTCTTTATCCCGCCGGCCTGCGCCTGAGCGGGCTGAGCGCAAGCCCGCGGCGCAGTTGGCGGCTGCAATTGAACGGCGTCACCGAAGTCGTGCTGGGCAGCGAAGATCTGGTCAACCGGCTGCAGCGCTATGTCGACTTCTACCGCCGACAGCCGGAACGCGAACGGCTCCGGCACGAAGTGGCGGATCTGCGTTACGGCAGCCAGTTCAGTATCAGATTACGGGAAGCGGATTCCGGCGCCGGGCTGGCGCGGCGCTGATACGGGTAGCGGAAATGAATGACACAGCAGAGAAAAACGGCAACATCATCGTCGGTTTGGAAATTGGCACGACCAAGGTAGTCGCGCTGGTCGGCGAGATCTCGGACAAGGGCGAGTTGAACGTCGTGGGCATGGGGAGCCATCCCTCGCTCGGCATCAAAAAGGGCGTCGTCGTCGACATCGAATCCACCGTGCTGTCGATCAGGCGAGCGGTTGAGGAAGCGGAAAAGGACACCGGCTACAAGATCACCTCGGTCTATGCGGGCATCGCCGGCAGCCACGTCAAGAGCATGAATTCCAGCGGCGCGGTGTCGATTCGCGATGGCGAAGTGACCAGGGCCGATGTCGACCGCGTAATCGATTCGGCGCGAGCAATCGCCATTCCGCCGGACGAACGCATTCTGCACGTCGTGCCCCAGGAATACACGATCAATTCCCAGAACGGCGTGAAAGAGCCCCTCGGCATGTCGGGAATGCGGCTCGAAGCCAGGGCGCATCTGGTCACCTGCGCCGTGAACGCCATGCAGGACATCGAGAAATGCATCAAACGCTGCGGCCTGGAAATCGAGCAACTCGTGCTGGAACAACTCGCTTCCAGCGAAGCGGTGCTGACGCCCGACGAGAGGGAACTCGGCGTATGCCTGGTGGATGTCGGCGGCGGCACCACGGATATCGCCATCTTTACCCAGGACGCATTGCAATACACCGGCGTAATTCCCGTCGCGGGCGACCAGGTCACCAGCGACATCGCAACCGCCCTGCGTACGCCCCGGAAGAACGCCGACGAGCTCAAGATCAAACATGGCTGCGCCCTGGTGCAATTGACCAATCCGGAAGAGAACATCGAAGTTCCCAGCGTCGGGGACCGCGACCCGCGGGATTTGTCGCTGCAAAACCTGGCCGAAGTGGTCGAGCCCAGGTATGAGGAATTGTTTCATCTGATCCAGCAGGCGCTCGTGAGCAGCGGAATGAAAAATCTGCTCGCCGCGGGCATCGTCATGACCGGAGGTTCGAGCAAGATGCTTGGCGCGGTGGAATTGGCCGAAGAGGTTTTTCATGAGCCCGTTCGTGTCGGAGCGCCTCAGAATGTCAAGGGACGTGCCGATATAACTAGCAATCCGATCTACTCCACGGGCGTCGGGTTGTTGTTGTACGGATTGAAGGATTTCGAGGAAAGGGGCGGCCTGGTTTCGCAGAAAGAAGAAAAAACGGCGAAAACCGATTTTCTTGGCCCCGCCCGGCGGTTTTTCAGGCGATTCATGTAATCGTCGGCAACGGTATGCCGGCGTGGGTTGGCCGGTAGGTGACAGAGATGCGCAGGCTATGCGCGATTTCACAGTCAGGAGTGTAGCAATGGCAGAAAGAACAGAAACATTCGAGATTCTCGAAAGCCCGATTCATGCGGCGAAGATCAAGGTTATCGGCGTCGGAGGAGCGGGCGGCAATGCGGTGGAACACATGATCAACCGCAGGGTTACCGGTATCGAATACTATTGCGCCAACACCGATGCCCAGGCGCTTGGTCTCCTCAGCGTGACCAACAAGATTCAACTCGGCAGCAAGATCACTCGCGGTCTTGGCGCCGGAGCGGATCCGGATGTCGGCCGCGCGGCCGCACAGGAAGACCGCGAACAGATCGTTGAAATTCTGCAAGGCGCGGACATGGTTTTCATTGCCGCCGGCATGGGCGGCGGCACCGGCACCGGCGCGGCGCCGGTGATCGCCGAAGTGGCCAGGGAAATGGGCGTGCTGACCGTAGCCGTCGTCAATAGGCCGTTTCCCTTCGAGCAACGGAAACGCATCTCCGTTGCCGAAAAAGGCGTTCTCGATCTCGCACACCATGTGGATTCCCTGATTATCGTGCCCAACGCTAAACTGCTCGAAGTGCTGCCGCCGGACACCACCATCATCAAGGCTTTCGAGGCGGCCAACGATGTCCTGCATGACGCGGTGAAAGGCATTTCCGACATCATCACCAAACCCGGTCACATCAATGTCGATTTCGCCGATGTGAAAACCGTCATGTCGAAGCGCGGCATGGCCATGATGGGAACCGGCATCGCCTCGCGCGACGATTCCAATCCCGGCGGGGCCGCCGCGCGGGCAGCCATTTCCAGCCCGCTGCTGGAGAATATCGACATCAGCAGCGCCGGCGGCATCCTGATCAATGTTTCCGGCGGCGAGCATCTGACTCTCAGCGACCTGACCGCGGTGGGCGAGGTAACCAGGGAAGTCTGCGATCTTGACGACGACATGCTGATTTCCGGTATGGTGGTCGATCCCGAACTCGGCGACAAGGTACAGGTCACGCTCGTTGCAACCGGGCTGTGGGGCAAGGCGTTCCAGGCGGATAGCCTTGAAGAAGCCGAGTCGGAACAATCATCGCGAGGCGAGCAGCCGCAAGACCCGCAACGTCCGGGAAGGCGGCCGTCCGTGCAGGGAGGGGCCGGCGCCGGTATGCGGCAGGGCGCCAGGGAACAGGAGAAATCCCGGAGCCTGCACGGCAAGGGTACGGAAAGGCCGCGGGAGGCTGCCTCCGCGGAGCCGATTGCCCTGGATCGGGCGAAAGCGAAAAAGGCCGGCAACGAAGGTCCGCCCAATCTGGACTACCTGGATATTCCGGCTTTCCTCCGCTGGAATGTGGACTGACCCCGGAATCTGGGCTTCGACGGAATTGGATTGAGAACTTTTCTCATTTCCGTCGGTCTCAAGTAAGAATGCTGCTAAAATAACAACGCTCGCGGCTGACCCGAATCTTGGGAAGCCGCGCATAGTCTGGTAGCATTTCGATAATTTGAGGCTGGGCGCCAATCCCATGCTGAAACAGCGAACCCTGAAGAATTCGATTCACGCCACCGGCGTGGGTCTGCATACGGGCAACAAGGTCACCTTGAATCTGCGCCCGGCGCCGGTGAATTCAGGTATCGTATTCCGCCGGGTGGATCTGGACCCGGTCGTCGAAATCGCCGCCCGTGCGGGAAATGTGGGTGACACCACGCTTTCGACGACCCTGGTCAAGGACAGCGTGCGCGTAGCCACGATCGAGCATCTCATGTCGGCGCTTTGCGGCCTTGGCATCGACAACGCCATCATCGAGGTCGACGCCGCCGAGATTCCGATCATGGACGGCAGCGCCGGGCCGTTCGTGTTTCTGATCCAGTCCGCCGGCATCGAAGAGCAGCAGGCGAGCAAGAGTTTTATCCGTATAACGAAACCGGTTTGTCTGCGGCAGGGCGACAAGTCGGTCAGCCTCGAACCCTTCAACGGTTTCAAGGTCAGTTACACCCTGCTCTACGATCATCCCGTCTATCGCAAGTACACCAAGTCCGCCACCGTCGATTTCTCCAGCACTTCCTTCGTCAAGGAAGTGTCCCGCGCGCGCACTTTCGGCTTCATGCACGAGTTCGAAGAGTTGCGCAATCGCAATCTCGCTCTCGGCGCAAGCATGGACAACGCCATTGCCGTAGGCGATTACAAGGTGCTGAACGAGGACGGATTGCGATACGAAGACGAGTTCGTCAAGCACAAGATTCTCGACGCGATCGGCGACCTCTATCTGCTCGGCCGAAACCTGGTCGGCGAATTCAAGGGTTACAAGTCGGGACATGCCTTGAACAATGCGCTGTTGCGGACGCTTGAGGTAACCGACGACGCCTGGGAAATCGTCCACTTTGAAAAAGAAGCCAGCGTCCCCATTTCCTACGTCAGACCCGTACTCGCGGCATAATTTTTGGTTTTGTGGCTTCGATCCGTCGCCGTCGGCTGGCGCGGGGTTTAGCGGACGCTGTGAATACGTCCCTGTACGCTTCGGCCCCGACATCCATGTCGGGGACGCCCGCTAAACCCCGCGCCAGCCGACGGCGACTCACATGGTGCGGAACCAACCCTCTGTCATTCTGCGCGAAGCGAAGCGGAGTCGCAGAATCTCCTCGGGCTTCTTATCTCCCAAGGTAAAAGTATATCCAGCGGCGCAATTTGCGCAGTTCGTTCGATGGCAGTGAATCCGGAAACAGTACGAGGTTAAATCTGCGGCGTCCGGAATCGGCGCCTGGCGCCGGGAATTCGACGATAACCAGCCATTCCGAGCAATGCCGCACTTGTGGCGGCCCGGTTTCCACGCTTTTTCCGTCAATCCGCAGTTTCACGGACCGCGCGCCGGTCTGCATTTCCACGACGTGCCTGCGGCCGAGGACGATCTGTCCTTCTAGCCATAGCCCGCAGAACACCGGGGGCGCCAGTGCCGACTTGAGCCAGAATGGCGCGCCGGAATGAAATAGCGCCGCCAGCGCCAGCCCGTGCAGGACCAGCGCCAGCAGGAAGCGAAGCCGGGAAGGGGCAGGATGGATTCGAAGCACGCAAGAAGCTTAGTCCGCTTTCTCCGAACGCGCCGAATTGTGCGCCAGGATGCGATCGACGAGTGGCTGCCGATCCGCCGCCGCTTCGCGCCGCATCAGCCAGGCAAACAAGTCCTGGTCCTCGCATTCGAGCAATTGCCGGTACCGGAGTTGATCCGCGGGCGACAGGCCAGAGTAGGCTTCGAGAGTGAACGGCACGAGCAGCAAGTCGAGTTCGAGCATGCCCCGGCGGCTGCGCCAATAAATTTTCTGCAAATCACCGGGAATCCGGCTGTCTAGCGCCATGTCCGAAGGCCTCCTGGACCGGTGTGAGCAAGCTAGCATTTTGCCGAAACCTTTTCGATATCCCGGGAAAAAGACGGCATGAATCAAGTGCTGCTAAACTGCGCCTTTTCGATCAGTCGCGGGAATCCTTCATGCCAGTTTACGCATTGCCGGAACACGAATTCGTCCAGGTCGACGGCCCGGATGCGCGCAAGTTCCTGCAAGGTCAGGTGAGTTGCAATGTCGATCTGCTGTCGGAAACGCGTTCCCTGCCGGGCGCCATCTGCAATCTGAAAGGCCGCGTCGTTGCCGATTTCCGGCTGGCGCAAACCGGTGACGCCTGCCTGCTGCAGACTGCGGGCGGCATGGCGGAGAAAATCATCGGCACCTTGTCGCGTTACGCGGTCTTTTCCAAGGTCGAATTGCGCCGGGTCGAACCGCCGCTGGTCCTCGGCATCCTTGGCGACGACTTCGAGGCCGCATTGACCAGACTCTTTCCCGCGCCGCCGGCCGCGGTCAACGAAAGCGCGGTCTCGGCCCAGATGTGCCTGTTGCGGCTGCCGGGCGGGAGGCAGGAATTGTGGTGCCTCGACGAGGCCGTGATTCCACCCTTGCGCGAATTGTTCGGCGAATGGCAGTCAACTCCCGGCCGTGACTGGCTGGCCGCGGGAATCGAGTCCGGAACGGCTCACGTCGGCCCGGCAAGCAGCGAGCAATATACGCCGCAATTGCTCAATTACGATATTTCCGGCGTGATCAATTTCAGCAAGGGCTGTTACACCGGCCAGGAAGTCGTCGCCCGCATGCATTTCCGGGGCAAACCGAAAAAACGCCTGTTTCTGTTCAACGGCGAGGCGGAATTCACCGCAGACAGCCGCGTATGCGCCCGATCGGGAGTCAATCCGGAAAAGGGAGAGCCGGTGCTCGCCCATGTAAACCGGAGTCGGGGCGGCAATCTGGCCCTGGCCGTGGCCAATATCGAGGCAGTCGCCGAAGGACGCCCATGGTATCTGGACGGCCGCGCGGAAGCGCTCTTGCAGGCGGCGCCGCTCGCCTACGAATGCATTGCCGATGCCACATGACCGGAGTGTGGAAACCCCGCGCCGCAAGCGGTAGGCTTGACCCGAAGTTAACCAGGGAGGCGCGAACCCCATGGCAATTCCGGTCAACAGAATCGTAACCACCGCATATTTTCCCGGACGCGAGATCGGCGAGTCACTTGGCATCGTCGGTGCGGAATGCGTACTCGGGATCAATATTTTCAAAGACATCATGGGCGGCATCCGCGACATCGTCGGCGGCCGCAGCGGCACGCACCAGGAAGCCTTGCGCAAGGCCCGCGAAACCTGCATCGCCGAGCTTGCCGCGGAAGCCGCCGAAGCGGGCGCCGACGCCGTCGTCTCGGTCGAGTTCGACTATAGCGAGTTCAGCGGCAACAAGGGCGGCATGATCATCCTCGCCGGTTACGGCACCGCGGTCAGGTTCAAGTGAACCGATTAACTTTCTCGGAGTATCCAACATGCAAATGTCACAAGAACCCCTGCTCAAGCAACGCCGTAAATTGTCCCCGCTGACACTTCTCGCGAACTTGAAACCACGTATTGCCCTGATATTGCTGCTGGCGGCTCCGGGTCTTTACGCCGCCCAGCCGGTTTTCGCACCTGAAGACGTGTTCTCGCTTTCCTGGGCCAGCGATCCGCAGGTCAGCCCCGACGGCTTATTTGTGGTCTATACGCATAACTTCATGGACATCATGGAAGATCGCCGCCGCTCCAACCTGTGGCGCATCGATATCGATGGCGAGAACGCCCGCCCGCTGACCACCGGGGCGGTGAACGACAATGGCGCCCGGATTGCCCCGGACAACGAGCGTGTTGCGTATCTGTCCAGTGACGACCGGGGCGCGCAGATCTTCGTGCGCTGGATCGACAGTGGCGAAACCCTGCAGGTCACCCATCTGGACCGCGCTCCCGGCAGCCTTTCCTGGTCTCCCGACGGCAATTGGCTTGCCTATGCGATGCTGGTGCCCTCCGAGCCGCCGGCCATGGGCGAGTTGCCCGCCAGGCCCGAGGGCGCCGACTGGGCGGATCCTCCCGTGGTGGTGGAGCGCGCCGTGTACCGCATGGACGGCGCCGGGCCGCTGCCCTACGGTTTCAATCATGTATTCGTGGTGTCGGCGCAGGGCGGCGCGCCCCGGCAACTTACGTCCGGCGACTATAATCACGATGGCCCGATCAGTTGGTCGCCGGACAGCCAGAGCCTTTATTTCTCCGGCAACCGCCATGAGGACGCCGAGCTCAATCCGAATAACACCGAAATCTATCGGGTCGGGCTGGACGGCGGTGAAATCGAAGCGATCACGGACCGCGAGGGGCCGGACAATTCGGTCGACGTTTCGCCGGACGGGGCGATGCTGGCCTGGACCGGCTATGACGACCGCGCGCGCAGCTACCAGATCACCCGCCTGTACGTAATGAATGCGGATGGCAGCGGTTACCGGGATCTGCTGCCGAACCTGGATCGCGACGTCTCGCGCCCGACATGGTCGGCGGACGGCAACGGGCTGTACTTTGCCTATGACGACGAGGGCCTGACGAAACTGGCTTACGCGCACCTGGATGGCGGCCTCACGGAAATCAGCAGCGAATTGAGCGGTCTGTCGCTGACGCGGCCTTACCTGGGCGCGCAGTTCTCGGTTGGCGGCGGCGATTCGTACGCAATTACCCGGGGAGACGCCTTGACGCCGTCCGACATTGCGGCCGGCCGCGGCATGGACGCGCCGCAACCCCTGACGCGGCTCAACGCCAACCTTCTCGACTACCGTGAACTCGGCCCGGTCGAGGAGTTCCGGTTCCCGTCGAGCTACGACGGGGAGGAAATCCACGCCTGGGTGGTGTGGCCGCCCGAATTCGACGCCTCGAAGCAATACCCGCTGCTATTGGAAATCCACGGCGGGCCGCACTCCGCCTACGGGCCGCACTTTTCCGTGGAGGCGCAACTCTACGCCGCCGCCGGTTACGTGGTCGTGTACGCCAATCCCCGGGGCAGCAGCAGTTACGGCGATGCGTTCGGCAGCTACATCCATCACAACTATCCGAGCGAGGACTACGACGACCTGATGTCGGTCGTGGACGCGGTGATCGATCTCGGCGTTATCGATTCCGATCAACTCTACGTGACGGGCGGCAGCGGCGGCGGCGTGCTCACGGCCTGGATCGTCGGCAAGACCGACCGTTTCCGGGCGGCGGTGGTGGCCAAGCCGGTCATCAACTGGATCAGCTTCGCCTTGAGCGCCGATATGGCGCCGGTCTTCTCCAGGAACTGGTTCCCGGCCCTGCCCTGGGAGGATCCCATGGGCTACTGGGAGCGCTCTCCGCTCTCGCTGGCGGGGGAAGTCTCGACGCCGACCATGCTGCTGACCGGCGAGCAGGACTGGCGCACGCCGATGTGGGAATCCGAGCAGTATTACCAGGCGCTGAAGTTGCGCGGCGTAGAGACCGCGCTGGTGCGGATTCCGGGCGCGTCGCACAGCATCGCCGCACGTCCCAGCCAGTTGCTGGCCAAGGTCAGCGCCGTGCTGGAGTGGTTCGATCGGCACAGCGGCAAGCCGGAAAACTAGGCTGGGAAGCCTCAAGCCACATGCTGCGCCGGAACTGGTGTCCCCGGCAGGGGTCGAACCTGCAACCTACGCCTTAGGAGGGCGTCGCGCTATCCAGTTGTGCCACGGGGACGGGCAGGCGCAAGAGTATAAGCCAAGGCGGCCGATTGGGAAACGCGGGCCGCGGGCCGTATCATTCGCCTGCGCACCTGAAACCCGGAGATTTTGGTTTGCCGGCGCCTGACTGGATTTTCTCCTCTTTCGAGGAACTCGACCGCGAACTGTTCTACGCGATGCTCGAATTGCGCGCCGAGGTCTTTGTCGTCGAACAGGATTGCGCCTACCAGGACCTTGACGGCCACGATCGGGACGCCTTGCATCTGTGCGGGTTGCACGACGGCGAACTGGCCTGTTACGCACGCATCAACGCGCCCGGCACAAAAACGCGCTATACGGCGATCAGCCGCGTGCTTGTGAGAAAGGAACGCCGCGGCAAAGGTCTGGGCCGCCTGCTCATGCGTGAGACCCTCGCGCATTGCGAACGTCTCTGGCCGGGCGCGCCGGTCGGATTGTCGGCGCAGCAGTATCTGGTCGAGTTTTACGCCTCTCTCGGCTTTCGCGCCGTTTCGAATCCTTACGACGAAGAAGGCATTCTCCACGTCGACATGTTGCGCTAGGCGGGTTCGGGGCCGCCGAGGCTGCGCCAGGCCCGGTCGAAACCATCCAGCACGAAGACTTCCCGTTCGGGCTGCCAGGATCCGATGGCGAAAATCGCCAGCGAACCGAAGACGAATCCCGGCAGAATCTCATACAGATCGAAAATTCCCCCGCTCAGATTGGACCAGACCACTACCGTCACCGCACCGGTCACCATGCCCGCCAGCGCAGCCGGGGCCGTGGTCTTGCGCCAGAACAGCGAGAACAGTATGACCGGTCCGAAAGCCGCGCCGAACCCGGCCCAGGCGTAACTGACAAGCTCCAGCACCAGGCTGTTGCGGTCGGATGCGATGACCATGGCGGCCAGCGCGATCGCCACCACCGCCAGGCGGCTTACCAGCACCAGTTCGCGGTCTTGCGCGTCCCGGCGATAGAAGGTGCGATACAGGTCCTTGC
This sequence comes from uncultured Pseudohongiella sp., assembly GCA_964622925.1. Taxonomy (GTDB): domain Bacteria; phylum Pseudomonadota; class Gammaproteobacteria; order Pseudomonadales; family Pseudohongiellaceae; genus UBA9145. The sequence goes on from CAZUSL010000120.1 coordinate 11,113, forward strand.
TGACCACGCTGGAGGATACGAGCAATTGCGAATCGATCGTCGACATGATCGCCGACAGGATCGCGGCGGTAATGACGCCGGCGAGCCAGGGATTGAACAGGGCCTGGCTGAGCGCGATGAAGACGGTTTCGGGATTTTCCAGCGGACTGTCCGCGAACCAGGCGATACCCGCCAGCCCGGTCGATACCGAGCCGATCAGGACAATGACCATCCAGCTCATCGCCGTGCGGCGCGCCGCAAACAGGCGATCCGGGTCTTTCGCCGCCATGAAACGCGCCAGGATATGCGGCTGCCCCACGTAGCCGAATCCCCAGGCCAGCAGGGAAATCAGGCTCAACGCGCCGAGGCCGCCGAACAGGCTGGTGCTTTGCGGGTTGACGGCCAGCATACGGTCGGCTACCTCGCCGACGCCACCCATGGCATTGATCACCATCAACGGCGCCAGCAAGAGCGCCGCCAGCATCAACAGGGCCTGGATGGCGTCGGTCCAGGCGACGGCGAGAAAGCCGCCGGCCAGGGTATATGCGACGATGATGCAGCCGCCGACGATCAGCGCCACGTAATAGTCGAGGCCGAAACTGCTTTCGAAGAGGATGGCGCCGCCGACGAGCCCGGCGGCGACATAGAAAGTGAAAAACAGCAGGATCACCAGCGCCGAGGTGACTCGCAGCAGATTGCCATGATCATGGAAGCGGTTGGCGAAAAAATCCGGCAAGGTCAGCGAGTTGTTCGCCTGATGGCTGTAGACCCGCAGCGGGCGCGCCACGAACAGCCAGTTGAGCCAGGCGCCGATGACCAGCCCGACTCCGATCCAGACTTCACGAATGCCGGACAGATAGATCGCTCCAGGCAGGCCCAGCAGCAGCCAGCCGCTCATGTCCGAGGCGCCGACGCTGAGCGCCGTTACCAGCGGTCCCAGGCTGCGCCCGCCGAGAATGTAGTCGCCGAGATTGTGCGTACGGCGGTACGCGATGAAACCCAGCACGAAAATCAGCAGCAGATAGGCGATGAAAACCGTCATCAACGGCCAGTTGATCGTCATGATCCCGGCGCCTCCGCGCGATTAACAAAGTTCCAGCTTGTTTTTTTCATCGACTTCCCCCCGATTGCCGCCGCGCAAGTAAACCTTTTGGCTTGAATACCGATATACCGGGTAAACGCAGGAAGGAGCAGGCCATGCAACTCCCACGCAGCCAGGGGCATATTCTACACAGCCTGAAAACCCGCGGTCCCCAGTCGGTGCGTATTCTATCGCGGCAACTCGAAATGACGACCATGGGCGTGCGCCACCACCTGGCCGATCTGAACGAGATCGGACTCGTGCGACAGTTGCCTGCCGAGAGACAGCATCGCGGCCGGCCCGTTTCGCTCTGGAAACTGACTGAAAAAGGCCATGCCTGGTTCCCGAACTCCGGCGCGGATCTGGCGCGGGAACTGATCCAGGTCGCCGATCTTTGCTGGGGCGGCGACGGCGTCGAACGCATGATCGAGGAGCGCACCGGCCGGGTGGAACAGCGTTACCGGGCGGCGATGCGCGGGCCGGACGACGACCTGCAACAAAAGGTCGAACATCTGGTCAATTTGCGCAGCGCCGACGGCTACATGGCTGAAGTGCGACTGTTGCCCGACGGCTGGCTGCTCGTCCAGAACCATTGCCCGATTCAGGTCTGCGCCGAAAACTGCCCGCATTTTTGCAAGTCGGAACAGCGCATGTTCCAGGATTTGCTTGGCGCCGGGGCAATGGTGGAACAGACCGATCACCTGCTCGCCGGCGACCGCCGTTGCGCCTGGAGAATCAGGCGCGTCAGCTCAGAGGTGGAAAAGGCCGCCTGAGCCGGCTTAGCGGTCGCGACCCTTCAGACTTTTTTCGATATGCGTGAGCATCCCGCGCAGGATGTTCATTTCCATGACATCGATACGAATGCGGCCGAACAGGCGCCGGATGCGATGCATGAGGTGGCGCGGGTTTTTCGGGTCGTGGAAATCGACCGCGACCAGCACCCGCTCCAGGTGTTCGTAAAACCTTTCGACGTCCTCGCCGGTAGCCAATTCCTGATCCCAATCCCGCTCGGCGGTTGCGGATTCATCGCCTTCGTCGAGATATGCGGCCTTGTACAACTCGTAACAGACCACCAGTACCGCCGCCGCCAGATTCAGCGAACTGTAGCCGGGATTGGCGGGAATGCGCACGTGATAGTGGCATAACTGCAATTCCTCGTTGCTGAGCCCGGTATCCTCGCGGCCGAATACCAGCGCGACCCGGTTTCCGGCGGCCTCGGCCAGCGCCTGCCGCGCACATTGCTCGGGCGTAAGCAATGGCCAGGGAATACGCCGGGAACGGGCGCTGGCCCCGATGACGAGACCGCAGTCGGCGATGGCTTCGCCAAGCGAGTCGACTACCCGCGCCTGTTCGAGCAAATCCACCGCCGACGCGGCCCGGCCAGTGGCGACACCGCTCGGAAACTCCTTCGGCCGCACCAGCACGAGCTTCGACAGGCCCATGTTCTTCATCGCCCTGGCGCTGGCGCCGATATTGCCGGGGTGGGAGGTGTTGACCAGCACGATGGATATATTGCCGAAATCGAAATCTGCCATGATCGGGAATCGTGTTTGTCCTGGCGCGGCATTATCTCACCAATCGGCGGGCCGGGGCTGCGGTTCTGCTATCATCCGCCCCCCGGCGTCAGCGCCCGTCCGATTTTCCGCAAATCATGGAATCCCTGCTCAACGTGGCACTCATCGCGGCCCGCGCCGCCGCGCGCAATCTCGCTCATGGCGTCGACCGGCTCGACCGGGTGAAGCTGCTCGACGATTCCGAGGACGGCTTCAGCACCAGCATGGATCGGGATTCGGAACGCACCCTGATATACCAGATCGGGAAACTCTATCCCGAGCATCGAATCGAATCGCGCCTCTCGGGAGTCTGTGGAGGTGCTGACGAGAGCGTCGTCTGGCTGCTTGAACCACTCGCCGGCAGCCGCAATTTCTTTTCGGGCCTGCCCTCTTTCGGCGTTGTCGTCGGTTGCCGCGTAAAGGGCATATTGAGCCATGCCGTCGCTGTTCTGCCGCAGACAAACGAGGAATTCAGCGCCAGCCGCGGCCAGGGCGCGCAGTTGAACGGCCGCCGTATCCGCGTGGGCGGGGAAACGCGCCCGGACGGTGCGCTGTTGTGCCTGCACTCGGCCTCGAACAAGCGGCGGTTGCTGCATGAACTGCAACAGCGGCTGCATGCGGAGAACGCGCTGATCCGGCAAAGCGGTTGCGCCGTATTCGATATCGTGCAGACGGCCGCGAACCGCTTGCAAGGCGGCTGGTCCGGCGAAAGCGCAGGCTTCGGCCAAGTCGCGGCAGGACTCGTGCTCAAGGAAGCCGGCGGCCTGCTCGTCGGCGAGTCGGGTCACCCCGATATCGCCGCCGGCGGCGAAATCCTGTTCGGCAATCCGCGCATGGTGCGCAAACTGTTGCAACTACGCGCCGGAATCGATGCAGACTAGCGGGCATCCCGTCCGGCAATAGGATATATTTCCGGGCGGCTTTCCAGGAAGATCACGTGGCCCAAGGCAACCACCACAAGCTGGCGGAAGGTTCCGTCCGCGAATCTCTCATCCGCATGACCACGCCGATGATCATCGGCATGCTGATGATGTTCACTTTCAACATCGTGGACACGCTGTTCATCAGTTTCCTCGGCACCGACCCGCTGACCGCCGTCAGTTTCACCTTTCCCGTCGGTTTCACCATCTTGAGCCTGGCCATCGGCCTCGGTATCGGCGCTTCCGCCGTGGTGGCGAAATACCTGGGCCGCGGCGAAATCGAGCGCGCCAAGGAAGCGGCGACGGTGATCAATTACATCTCGGCGGTCATGGCGAGTCTGATGATCGTCGTGTGCTGGATTTTCCTGGATGAGATATTTCGCCTGCTTGGAGCGGGTGACGACATGCTCGTGCTGATACGCGAATTCATGGTGGTCTGGCTGCCGGGCAGCCTGCTGATCGTATGCATGATGACCGGCAACGCCATCTTGCGCGCGGGCGGCAACACGAAGACCCCAAGCATGTTGATGGCCTTCGCGGGCTTTTCCAACGCCGTGCTCGACCCGCTGCTGATATTCGGGCTCGGCCCTTTTCCCGCCCTCGGCATCCAGGGCGCGGCCTGGGCGACGGTGATTTCCTGGGCGATGGCCTTCGCCTATCTTTATCACCTGCTGATTTTCAAACAGGAAATGATAAGCAAGAAGTTTCCCTCGACCGAAGTCATGGCGACTTCAGGCCGGGAAATGTTGCGCATCGGCATTCCGGCGGCGGGGGCGAACATGATGACCCCGCTTGCGGCCGGCGTCATGACCGCCATCGCGGCCGGATTCGGCAACAGCGCCGTGGCGGCGTTCGGCGTCGGCGGGCGCATCGAACCCATCGCCACCTTGCTCGTGCTCGCCATGTCCACCTCGCTGCCGCCGCTGATCAGCCAGAACTACGGCGCCGGCCATGTCGGCCGGGTCGCCGAGGCTTATCGGATCGCGATCCGTTTCGTGCTCGTCTGGCAATTGCTGATCTATGGCGTATTGGCGCTGCTGGCCCCGGTCATCGCCGAGGTCTTTTCCGACGATCCGGAAGTCATCTCGACGATCAGGCTGTTTCTTTGGATCCTGCCGCTGGGCTATGGCATGCAAGGCGTCATCATCCTGACCAACTCCTCGCTCAACGCATTGCACCAGCCGATGAGCGCGCTGTGGCTGAGCATCGCCCGATTCTTCGTGTTCTATGTGCCGCTGGCCTGGCTCGGCAGCGTGTATTTCGGGCTTTGGGGATTTTTCGGCGGCGCCGTTGCCGGCAATCTGCTGATGGGGCTGATCTCGCTGGCAACCTTCAACCGCGCGGTCAACGCGGAACTGCGACTGCAGGAAAAGACGGCTTAGGAAACTGTGCGATTCCAACGGCCGGGCGCTTTCTGACGCTGTTGGATTCCTTTCCCGGCTTGCGCCGGGCCCCTTTCCAACACCGTCACGCGCCCTCAGTGCAAGATTCCGGGCTCAGCGGCTGAAGAAGCCGCGGACTTCGGAGAAAAGCGATTTCTTTTGTTCGGCCGCGACTGCCGGCTCCACGGGAGGCGGCGCGTCTTCCACGAGTTGGAAGCTCTTGTCCTGCACCGTGGCCGGCTCTTCCATGGCGTTGCCTTCGGTGTAGCTGAGGCGATTGTTGGCTTCCTGGAAAGCGAGCATTTCCATGCAGATCTCGTTGTACTCGTCCTGCGTGAGCAGTTCCGGGCGCTCCTTCATGTTCAAGGTGAACTGGCGGTCGTTCACTGCCGACAGGTAGTGGAGATTCTTCTTGTGCTTTAGCAGCAGACCTTCCTGCTCGGCGATCTTGTACAGCGGCGTTCCGCGCAGCGGAATATAGGGGAAGAAAAAGAAGAATTCCGGCGCGATGCGCTTGTTGAGTTCAAGCGTCTTGCGCATGCCCTCGGCGGTCTCGAGCGGCGCGCCGACGATGTTGAAGGTGAGGCGGAAAATTCCTGCCTTCCTGCAATTGTCAGCGGCGTCGATCACCTGCTGATTCGTCATCTTGCGGCCGAGCATGCGCGAGCGAAATTCCTCGTCTCCGCTTTCGATGCCGAACCAGATCGTGTGGCAACCGGCTTCCGCCGCCGTGCGGCAGAAATCCTCGTTCATCACTTCGACTCGCGAATTGATCGAGAACGGCAGGCGTACGCGCTCCTTGTAGATCTCGAAAAAGGCGCGCACGAATTTCAGGTTGGAGAGGAACAACTCGTCCCAGAATTCGAAATAGCCGACGTTGTACGTATCGCGCAGGCGTTCGAGTTCGGCCACCATGGCCTCGGGCTCGTACTTGCGCAGAAAGGTCTTTTTGCTTTTCCAGCTTTCGAGGAGCGGCGTATTGCAGCAATAGGTGCAACGATACGGACAACCGCGGCCGGTCATGACCGGCAGCACGAGCTTGCCTTTCGGCCCGAATATCGAGGAATTGACGCCTTCGAAGCTGCCGTCGCGGGAGAAGATTTCGTAATCCGGGAAAGGCAGCGCGGCAAGATCGCCGTTCTGGTGCGGCTCGGTGCGGAAGATCTCGCCGTCGATCAGTTTTTCCCACATGCCGTCGGCGGGACCGGGTTCTCCGCGCAGATGCCGAACCATGTTGCCGATGGCGTATTCGCCGTCGCCGACGC
>CAZUSL010000121.1:0-50180 GCA_964622925.1 uncultured Pseudohongiella sp.
CACATCACGGATCACGCCCGCACGATCCGACTCCCGCATGCTCAACACCACCTCCGCGCTCGACAAGACAACCCCTCCTCACAGAAAAAGGGGACACTTTAGCTTTGCGCAAAGGGGACATTACTGCTTTGGGCTAACAACAAAATGTGCGAATACCCCGGTGGCGATCCAACTGATTGGAAATCAGCGCTTTTTCGAGACAGTCAATTAACGGCCTGTAGGATTATTCGGTGAAATTGCCCGGCGCGCCATTAGGCATCGGCGTGCAAAACAACTCACGATAACTGGTTGACGTGGGCGCAGGGGCGCTCCCCGGACGATTTCGAGCAAACATCCGGCCGCAGGTCTCTTCAATTTCAGGATTAAAAATTCCGTGTTCTTGTAGCGGCGCTCCTTGGGCGGATTCGCCCCAACGTTCTCAGCCGCTCGCGAGTTGATTGGCGCCCAGCCGTGCGAATCGCGCCATACCGCCGCGCCGGGCCAGCAAGCGTTCGCCGTAACGGAGCACCATGGCTGCGTCTTTCCAGCGTCCTGCCTGCATCACCGCCGGTAGCCCAATGTCCGAGGCAATCATGTCCTGCGCCGCGCCAACCCGTGCGCTGTGTCCCGAGAGACCGTCCACGACCGCCTTGCCGTACCCGGCCTTACGCGCCATCTCCTTGAAGATGCGCGACACCTGGCTGACGTCCAGGCTATGGCCCAGCAAGCCGTTAGGGCGGATGGAACGAAAAATCCGCCCGTCACGGATACGAGCCCGTTCGAACCATTCCCGCAACAGATCTAATGCATGCGGAGTGAGATAGACTTCCGTGCCTTCGCCGGTCTGGTCGGTCTTGCTTCGGCGCACCAGCAGCGTTGCACCACCGTCCGCCGCTTCCGAAAGATCCGCTACATTCAACGCCACGAGCTCGGAGCAACGCAGCATGGCGTCATAGGCCACCGCCAGCAGGGTCCGGTCGCGCAAGTCGGCCAGTCTGTCGCCTACGGCCGCGGTCATGCGCTCGCGCATCTCCCAGGTTAGTCCCAGTGCCTGCCGCTGGCGGCAGTTCTTTTGACGCTGCATGTGTTGCAGGGCGAGCTTCACAACCGCCGCATCACTCGGATTCGCGTATCCGGTGGCCCTGTGCAGGGCGCCTATGCTCGCCACGTAGCGCCGCACCGTCGCCGGCGCCTTGTCGCGCGCGGCGGATTCGACGAACCGGGCCACGGTCTCCGCTCGGGCGGGCAACACCCGTAATCCCTGTCCGGCGCACCACTTCCCGAAAATCCTCAGGTCCGACCGTAGCGCGCGCCGGGTGTTCCCGCTCCACGCGCTTCTCGCATAGCGCAACGCCTGAATGTCGCCGTTCGCCACACCGAGTCCTGCCAATAACCGATCCATGTCGTCTTTCCTTCTGACAACTCTCATGTCTTCTTCTCCTTATCTTGGTGGGATGGGGCAGCCATTCTACTCCTGATAATTCCAGTTATCGGGAGCGTTTTCGAACTGAATCCGCAAGACCTTTACATAAATCTGTGAAAAAGGAACTGACATGAATACCCAGTACGCTAACAGACCGAATCCAGCAATACCGTTTCTGCCAGCAGCCCTCCCCCTGCTCGCGGTTTTGCTGACTTACATCACACTTCTCTTCGTCTACCTCCCCGGCCACGCGAACTACGAGTCAACAGTGACGGCGGCCAACGAAGCGCATGGCGAGTGCCTCTCCGAAAATGTGCGATCACACAACGCTGCCTACAGGGGAATATGGAGCGCGTACAACAGTACAGTAAGTGCGGCTAACACCACCTATCAAATCGCCCGGGCGGGCTTTGTAGCCGATGCAGCCAAGAAGACCGCGGCAGCCATGATAAAGTACGCGCTTTTCCCGCAACGGCTTGCGGTCGAGTTGGCCAAGATTGCCGCCGAGTTATCGGTCCGTACCGGCGCCGCATGGTTAACCAAGGAAAAAGCCATAGACTCAGCTTTTGGGAACTTGCAGCGAGAACTCCGGAATCTGGATACGTCGTTCTCCAATGGGGAGGCGGCATGTGATAGCTACGCAGTAGAAGATGACGAAGAAGACGACTACAGTGAAGACGAGGATGAGAACGAACGCGAGGATGCAGTGGACCCCTACATCGAACCGTTCGATGACCCGTTCGAAGATGACATTGATAACGATCCCGGCGACCTTGACGATCTTCTGGATGATCTTGAGCGATTGGAAGAAGAGGAAGAGGTTTGAAGCACTGACATGAATTGCGGCTCTTGATTTGCCAAACTTCAAGAGCCGCATTCAGAAATCATGGAAAATGTGAATCAGTTTTGGAGTTGAAACGATGAAGCAAGGGTTCAAACTGCTATTCGTTACCGCCGTTTTGGCCGTGGCTACCCTCGTCCTGATGCCAACTGATCCGACCACCTCCGGATCGGAAACTGTCAACGACGTCGCGTCCGCCGGAACCACAACGCGTGAGCAAGAGGCGGTTGATGAATTTGTGCAAATCGGCCTTGATGCCGGTCTGCCCATGGAAGCTGCGGAAGAACTCGCCCGCTACATGGAGTCTCCGGACGAAATGAGTATCGCGGAATTCTTGGAGCGCATGGTAAGCATCGCCGAATTCGACTTCAGATCCGACCCTGCGACGCTCCCGAACTCCGTGGACTTGCGTCTCGGCGAGACGGCGATGGATTTCGCCGACCACCTCTACGACGGCAAATGGAACGAATTCGTCTCCGGCATGGGACTGGAAAACGCCGCTATCGTGCGGCAGGTCATCACCGAATGGGAAGCTCTCGGACGTGAAATCAACGGCCTATTTCGCTCCGGTGAGATCGGCATGGCCGAGTATGTCGAGGCCATGCCGTCGATGGACGACCTATTTGAGGGACTGCGGCCGCACTTGACATCGGAGCAACTCGTCGAGATTGGGGCCAACCACGAGGCGTGGCTGGAGTACGGTGCACAGCAACGTGCTGCGGCTTCGCAATACTACCGGGAAGCGGGTTATCGCTCCGGTGTCTACGATGCTGTCGACCTTGGCGATATGAACCTGGCGCGGGAGCGGATACAATCCGGGGAAGACGTCAACGCCGCCACGCTGGACGGTCGATGGTCCCCACTTAGGCTTGCTGCCTACAACGGCGACATCGACATGGCCCGCATGCTCATAGACTCGGGCGCCAATACCAACTGGACAGCGGTGGACGGCTCCAGCGCATTGACGGATGCGGCCATGAACGGCCATGACGACATGGTTCTGTTGCTGCTCGAAGCAGGCGCCGACATGGATTACCGGCACCCCGAGATACCGGGCTCCACGGCGCTGGTACATGCCGCGCAACAGAATCACACCCACGTCGTGAAGGCGCTGCTAGGCGAAGGCGCCAGCGTGGACGGCATGATTGGTGAGATGGCGCTTTCCTGGGCGCGGGATTACGCTAACCGCGAAATGGAACAGATGCTGCTCGACGCGGGCGCTAGGCGGTCGGGCTGGATTTTTTGACCCATGGATCATGAGAAGATAGATGGCCGGCAAAAGACCTATCGTTGAATATGCGGGAGTTCCTGGAGAGTTCGCGTACGGGGGTTGAGCGTATGGCTAACGCCGACATCGCGCAATTTGACTTAAGGTAAGAGGATGAATAGAGACGTATTCGAGAAAGTAGACCGAATTCTATCTTGGGTGCTCCCCGCCATCGGATATGGGGGCATCGCCTTTCTTGTCGCCATGGTCATTTGGTTGGGGTTGGGCTTGGGGTGGGGACCGACCGGGTGAAATGAGATCGCCGCCGACCACTATATTTTTCCGCAGCCTCTCTCGCCATTCTCTCTTCCGCTCGATGCCCGGAAAGAATGTTGTACATGCCGTAATTGCCTTCGTGGCAGGCGTATTCGTAGATCTTGTCCGGGGTGAAATCGAGCATGATTTCGCGAGTGTACGGCGCGGTGAACTGGCCCGGATCGTCAGAGGTGAAATGGTAAAGAATCTGCTCGTCGCTGATCCGGGTCAGCCGCTCGGTATTGACCTTTCTGTCCGTGCCCGGCGCGGTGCTGCTGGCTTCCGAGTAGTTCGTGGTCTCGATGACCAGGGTGTCGCCGTCCCACCAGCCGCGGGAATCGCCGTGCCACAACTTGATCCTGTCCGTCAGATGGGGCTGTTCAACGATCGGTATGATGCGCACGTCATGGGCCATTTCCTGGATGATCGCGACGGTGTTGCGAGTCTGTACGATCTGGATATAGCTGTTGTAGCCGGAACCAAGCCGTGGCGCGCCGAATGACAGGCAACGCTCGCCGAGGGGGCGGTCGGTCCAGGAATCCGCCGGATGCAGGAGCCGGCGTTCGCGGAGGTCCCGGGCCGCGGCGACGGCTTCTTCGGTGCGCGGCGGATATCTGCCGTTGGGCGGATCGATGATCTGGGACGTGCGGCGATGAACGATTCGGTCGACGATCCATTGCGAGTCGTAATTGCCCGTGGTGGGATCGTAGGAATTGATCTCGCCGCTGACGGCGGCGCCGAAAAAGCCGTCGCCGAACAGTGCGTCCGCGCCGGAAGCGTTGACCTCGAACGCGCGCTGCTGCAGGAAAGCGATCTCCTCGTCGGTGAAGAACTCGCGGTCGGCATAGGCCTCGGGACGCTCGACCGGAGTCAGCGTGTTGTTTTCCCATACCCCCTGGAAATCCGGATGGCCGTCGATGGTGCGCGGCACTTCGTAACCGTCTTGTGCCCCAGATGTTGCCGACAGCGCCAGCCCGGCAAGCAAAACGCCGAAAATCGCAAAAATTCGATTCATGACAAGTCCCCTTGGGCCGGAGTAATCCTTCGATTATCGACAATCGGAGGATTACTGCAAGCCTTCAATTCGCGGCAGGCTATCGGGGCACGTACTGCGGCGTCACCAGATGCTCAGGATTGGCGTCGGGCAGCGGCGTCATTTTCTGCGGCCTGCCGGTCTGATTGTCGGTGCCGTAGAGATTGCCCGCCTCGTCAGCCGAAAAGGAGTGCATTTCAATCCAGTAGTCGTGGCCTTCGGCGGGCAACAGCCAGGTGTAGTTGCGCGACCCGTCTTCGAGATTGAACTGGACGATCTTCGGCGGATCGTTATCCGTAACCCAGGCGTGGGAATCGCTCACCGATATGTCCAGTGGCGTATCGAGGCCTCCCCAGGTAGCGACGTATTCGTAAGCCGGATATTCGGCGGCGTCTCTTGCGGCAGTCTGCTGAAACACCTTGACGTTGCGATTGTTGCGGTCGAGCACGTAGAGCCGGTCGTCCGGCCCGACCGCGATACTATGCACGCTGGCGAACTGATGCGGTTCGGTCCCTTCCTCGCCGAACTCGGAATGGTAGGAGCCATCGGCGTTGCGCACGACGACGCGCTTGTTACCGAGACCGTCGGCGACGAGGAACTTGCCGTCGGGCAGGAAGGCGACATCCTGGGGCTGGTTGTAATGCGTCTCGTCGTTGCCAGGGACGTTCTTCTCGCCCAGGGTCATCAGCAGTTCGTCGCCGTCGTTGGAAAACACGTAGATGATGTGGCCGGTTTCCTCGATCAGCCACAGGCGGTTCTCAGGATCGTAGGGGCTCATGCGCAGGCGATGGGGGCCCGGGCCGTTGGAGCCGGTAAACAGGTGATCCCAATGGTCCCAGACTTCGAGCACCTCGCCTTCGCTGTTGACCACGTAAATGCAGTTCCGCCAGGTGCGGCCGCGTCCGCGCAGCACGTTCCAGCCCATGGAGCCGGGAAAGTTCGTGTATTCCGGCGGAATCGGATCCGGCAATTCGGTTTCGCCGCGCTGGAGGAAGAAGATGCGGTCGCTGGACTGGGCATACACTCCCGCGTTGCCGCCCCAGGAAAATCCCTCCGCGGCAAATGGCTGCATCCATGTCTCCGTGTGGTATTCGTATGGGCTTGGCCCGATCGGTCCGCGGTCCTGGGCCAGGGCCAGGCCTGCGAGCATGCCGCCAAGCATCAGGCCGGCGCCGAATTGCATGATTTTCATATTATTTGTTCCAATTGGGGAAATGGTACGGCATGCAGAATCTAGCATTGGCGGAAAGAGATGAGAAGTCGCAACCGGCTGGATAATCCGATTGCAAGCAGTCATGCTTCCCATTATGCTAGATCACGAAGTTGAGGGAATACAATCTGCAAGGGAGGGTGGCCCGGCATTCCGTCCGCCAGAAATGCGAATGACCAAGCATCCTAAGCTTGCAAGAAAGTTCAAGCTTCTCTATCAGTTGAAAGCCAGGCCGGGCATAACCAGCAATCAGAAGTTGGCCGATCTGCTGGGCGTAAGCCGGCAATCCGTGAGCAAATGGGGAAGGGGCAGCGGAACGCAGTCCGGCGACGCCATTCCGGACGCGCATTTCTTCCGGATTGGACAACTGTTCGGCATTGATTCATATCTGTTCACGCTGGAGTACGAGAAGTTCGAAAAAGAAGTCAGGAGAATACTGGATCGGCGCAATCGAGCAAGAATGCGCCGGCCGCGACGGATTTTCCATAACGACCTGCCGGTCACCAGCGAAAATTTACCTGGCCGGGAAGCCGAACTCGCCTCCCTGAATGAAGCCTGGGATCAATGCGCGGTCAATGTCGTTCAAATCACTGGCGTAGCGGGTGTCGGAAAAAGTTCCCTCATAAACGAATGGCTGGCGGGTATGGACGCCCACAATTATCGGGGTGCGGAAACGGTCTTTACCTGGTCGTTTCATCACGGTCTTGGCTCACGTTCGACTACTGCTCCATTCGAACTGTTCCTCACCTGCGCTCTTTCATTACTTGGCGATGCAAATGCGGTTCGGGACGATCCGGAAGATCAGGCCATGCGTCTGGCGCGAGAGATCAGACAAAGCCGAACCTTGCTCGTGCTTGACGGAATTCAGAACCAGCAATATTGCTGTGGTCCCAGCTTCGGTCAATTTGAAAATCCCGCTTTCTCCATGCTCGTGCGGGAACTGGCAAGGGAGAACCCTGGTCTTTGCGTACTTGGCTCGCGGCTTAGAAATGCCGACTTCGACGCAATCGGCTGGCCTCGTGCCGTTTCGCTTGAACTCATGGGTCACTCCGGGTTGGCGGCGGAGACCGGCTTTTGATCCGGAGCTTAGATGAAAAAGGCCGGCGGCACGATGCCGCCGGCCTTGAGATGCAGCGGCCGCGGGAACGGCCGCCAATTGACACTATCAGTCGGACCCGGCTAAAGACCGTTGCTGGGCCGCCTGTCTTTCCGCCACGAGCTGTTCGTACCCTTCTTCGTCGAGATGGGTGATCGCCAGCCAGGCGTGGGTCATTTCGTCACCTGTGCGGCTGCCGCCGTAAACCCACTGATCGGGATCGGGGTTGTTGGGATTGGCCGACGTATTATCGTACCACTGCTTCAATACCAGCACGGCGCCGGTCGGCACGAGCGGGGCCACGTCGGGTTCGTAGATGTGGCTGTGATGCCAGGTGGCGCTCCAGTTGGAGACCTGGCTGATCTGCTCCGTGCGGCCGGTTTCCGGATAGAAGATTTCCAGCGAGGCCGCGTTCATGCGCAGATGGCCGTGAGGCTGGAAGCTGTCGACCCGGATCGGATGGTCGAAGGAGTGGAATCCCTGGGTCATGTGATAGCCGTTGGGCGGAATGACCAGGTCGTCCTGCTCGTCGATCCTGTACAACTTGAGATCCTGCTTGTACCTGGCGGCTTCGACGTAATCTTCATCGTGCAGCCAGAGGCCGATCTCGACGACGTTGTCGGTGATCATCTGGCCCTGCGCAGTCGGCCCTACGCCGCCGGGGAACATGTGAATGCTCCAGCGCACCATCGAACCGGCAGGGATCGTGCGGCACACGCCTTCGGGAACGATCTCGCCCCATTTGCCCATGGCGTACTCGGTCAACTGGCCGTAGCGCTCCATGGTGCCGTCTTCGTGCATGATCTCAACCGAAGAGTTGGCATGGTGGACAACGGCCTGGGCGTCGCCGCGCGGCTTCACCTGCACTGCCTTGATGCAGCGGTCGGTGGTGATTCCGCTGGGCACGTAGTGGTTGCTCCACATATCGTTGCCGTTGGCGGGAATATCGATCGGAATCGACGGAATGATCAAGGTGGGCTCGCCGAACTGATCGATGAAGTTCCACTCGGAGGGATCGTTCAGATCAGGCGCGGGCACGACCACGTCGGGGTCGCCTTGCGGCGCACCCTGATCAACCCAGGCGACGATGGTGTCGATATCTTCCTGGGCCAGTCTCCAGTCGCCTTGCAGTTCCTGGATACCGATGCCGTGGTCGTAGGCATAGGGCGGCATCTCGCGATTCGCAACCCGGAGCTGGATCAGCGGCGCCCATGGACGAATCTGGTCGTAGGTCTCGAACTGCATGGGGCCGATGCCGCCTTCGCGGTGGCAGACCACGCAATTCTCGTTGATGATGCGTCCGACATGGCTGTTGTAAGTAATTTCCCGAGCGTCCTGCGCCAGGGCCACCGTGGAGATGCCGGCCGCGGCAAGAAGTCCCGCCAATACTCGAATCTTCATGTCTTGCTCCCCGATTGGTGTTTATTCGTCAAATTATTAGCACAGTAAAAGAAAGCCCCGCAACGACACAACCGTAACAAAGTTTGTCAGTTGCGCCATCGCGGGGCTATGGATTCTCGCGTCAATCCGAACCGGCCAGCGAGCGTTGCTGCGCAGCTTCGCGTTCAGTCACCAGTCGCTCGTATGTCTCGTCGTCGAGGTGGGTGACGGCAATCCAGGCATGGGACATTTCGTCGCCGGTGCGCTGACCCCAGGTCACCCATTGATCCGGGTCGGGATTGTTCGGATTGTTGGCGGTATTGTCATACCATTGCTTGATCACGAGCACGGCGCCGGTCGGCAGCAGCGGCGCAACGTCGGGTTCATAGATATGACTGTGATGCCAGATCGCGCTCCATTCGGAAATCTGGCTGATCTGCTCCGTGCGGCCGGTTTCCGGATAGAAGATTTCCAGCGAGGCCGCGTTCATGCGCAGATGGCCGTGTGGCTGGAAGCTGTCGATTCGGACCGGGTGATCGAAGGAATGGAAGCCCTGGGTCATCATGTAGCCGTTCGGCGGCAGCACGAGTTGGCCGCCTTCGTAGCCGGACATCAACTGGTATGCGCGCAGGTCCTGCTTGTGGGGCTGTTCGCGTTCGATATAGTCCTCGTCATGGAACCAGAGACCGGTTTCGACCACGTTGTTCGTGATCACCTGGCCCGGCGCGGTGGCGCCGATGCCGCCGGGATACATGTGGATATCCCAGGAGATGCGCGAGCCCGCGGGAATCGTGCGGCAGACACCCTCCGGGATGAGTTCGCCCCATTTGCCCATGGCGTATTCGGTCAGCTGGCCGAATCGCTCGTACTCACCGTCCTCATTCGGCGCTTCGACATAGGTATTGGCGTGGTGGACCACGGCCTTGGCGTCACCCTTGGGCTTCACTTGAACCGCCTTGATGCAGCGGTCGGTGGTCAGCGGCGTGGAAACGTAGTGCTTGCTCCAGATGTCGTTGCCGGTCGCGGGAATGTCGATGGGGATCGAAGGCACGATCAGATCCGGCGGACCCAGGTCGCGTTCGAAATTCCAGTCGTCGGGATCAGGCAGATCCGGAGTCGGGGGAATTACCTCAGGATCGCCTTGCGGCGCGCCCTGATCGACCCAGGCGACGATCGTATCGATGTCTTCCTGGGACAGGCGCCAGTCGCCTTTCAACTGCTGAAGGCCGATGCCATGGTCGTAGGCATAGGGAGGCATCTCTCGATTCGCCACCCTGAACTGGATCAGCGGCGCCCACGGACGAACCTGATCGTAATTCTCGAACTGCATCGGACCGATGCCGCCTTCCTGATGGCAGATCACGCAGTTTTCGTTGATGATCCGCGCAACATCGCCGTTGTAGGTGATTTCGTCCTGCTGGGCCAATGCCAGCAAGGGCAGGGCAAGGGCCGCAAGTGCAAGTAATGGGGAAAATCTCATCGGGTTCTCCTCGTTCTATGTATTCGAAGTGCCGCAGGTGGTTACCGTGAATCCCATCAAGTCTACGCCAGTTTTCACGGAAGGGGAATGTTTACCGGAGCAAAGAAAAAGGCCGGCCGGATTACTCCGGCCGGCCTTTTTTGTTCTACTGAAAAAATCCTGCCGATGATCGCTCAGTCGGAACCTGCGAGAGAGCGCTGCTCGGCTGCCCTGCGCTCGGCGACGATCTTTTCGTAGCCCTCTTCGTCCAGATGAGTAATGGCGATCCAGGCATGGGACATTTCGTCACCGGTGCGGCTGCCGCCGTATACCCACTGATCCGGGTCGGGGTTGTTGGGGTTGTTGGCGGTATTGTCATACCACTGCTTGATCACCAGGATCGCGCCGGTCGGCAACAGCGGAGCCACGTCCGCTTCATAGATGTGGCTGTGATGCCAGGTCGCGCTCCAGTTGGAGATCTGGCTGATCTGCTCGGTGCGGCCGGTTTCCGGATAGAAAATCTCCAGGGAAGCGGCGTTCATGCGCAGATGGCCGTGGGGCTGAAAGCTGTCGATGCGGACAGGGTGATCGAACGAGTGAAAGCCCTGGGTCATGGTATAGCCATTGGGCGGAATGATCAGGTGACCGCCTTCGTAGCCGGAACGCATCGGATACAGGCGCAGGTCCTGCTTGTAGGGCTGCTCGACTTCGACATAGTCCTCGTCGTGGAACCAGAGGCCGATTTCAACGACGTTGTCCTTGATCATCAGGCCCTCCGCGGTTGCGCCAACGCCACCGGGGAACATGTGGATGTCCCAGGAAACGCGCGAACCGCCGGGAATGGTGCGGCAAACGCCTTCAGGCATGATTTCGCCCCACTTGCCCATCGCGTATTCGGTGAGTTGGCCGAATCGCTCGTATTCGCCGTCTTCGTTCATGGCTTCAATGTAGGAGTTGGCGTGATGCACAACCGCCTTGGCGTCGCCGCGCGGCTTCACCTGCACCGCCTTGATGCAGCGGTCGGCGGTGAGGGTGCTCGGCACGTAGTGCTTGCTCCACAGGTCATTGCCGTTGGCCGGAATGTCCATGGGGATCGATGGGACGACCAGGTCGGGAGCGCCGAATTGAGGTTCGAAGTTCCAGGCGTCCGGGTCGGGCAGATCGGGGGCCGGAGGGACGATGTCGGGGTCGCCCTGCGGCGCGCCTTGCTCAACCCAGGCGACGATGGCGTCGATGTCTTCCTGCGCCAGTCTCCAGTCGCCTTCAAGCTCCTGGATGCCGATGCCGTGGTCATAGGCATAGGGAGGCATCTCGCGGCTCGCAACCTTGAACGAGATCAGGGGCGCCCAGGGGCGGATCTGATCGTAGTTCTCGAACTGCATCGGGCCGATGCCGCCTTCGCGATGGCAGACCACGCAGTTCTCGTTGATGATTCTCGCGACGTCACCGTTGTAGGTGATTTCGTGCTGCTGGTCCTGAGCTTGGGCTTGAGCGCCGAACGCGATAGCGCCGCCGATCAGGATTAGTGCTTGCGCCAGTTTCATGTCGTTCTCCTCGATTGAGCGTTTTCTTGCTGACGGAATACCAGTCAAATACTAAATATTTACCTGCATCAAGTCCATGATTCGCCGGCTGTAAAAGCGCCGGTGAATGCAACAATTTGAAACAGGACTTACTCGGTTACCGTGACCCGCTGATAGACATTGGTCCAGCAGCACTGGTCGCCGTATGAACTGTCCGGCGCCGTATGCACGTTGACGACGGCGCGGATCATGTATTCTCCGGGCGCGGAAAAAGTCGTCATCACCATGGCGGATCCGGCGCCGCCCTCGACGATCGCCTGGTTGGGCTGCGGGCCGGTAAAGAACTCGAAACGCGGATCGTCCGGGTCGAACGGGTTCTCCGGCTCGGGGGCGTTGGGGTCGCGCTCGAAAGTCACGTCGCCCGGGCCCTGATGCTTGCTGAACTCTACGTTCATGTCGAGCGGTTCGCCGAAGCGGGGATCTTCAGGGTCGCGGTCGGCGGGATCGCTCGCGTTGAGCACGAGTTCGACCGTCTCCCCCACGGCGACGCTGGAACCGTAATCGGAAATGTTGGCCGTCAGGCCGGCGGAAAGTTCGGTGTCGCCGAACGCGGCCAGCGGCTGCAGCGACCCCTGGGGCCGCGGACGGATGAAGTCGAGCTCATAGGCGGAGGCGCCGCGCCGGCCCGGAACCCGGAGCACTTCGCTTTCGCCGGTCTGCAGATTCCACCAGACGTCTATGTCCGCCTGGTCTTCCGGCAGCGTGACGGTGAAGACGCCGGTGCCGCGGCCCGAAGGAAAATGCGTGGGCTGCATGCCGTCGAACTCGGCGGGCTCGATATAGTTGTTCTCGCCGAGGGGTATATCGACGTCCTCGTCGGTATTGCGGTTGATGAATCCGAACGAGATGGTCGTGGTGCCGTCTTCATTGGCGACCCAGCCTTCCATCAGGGGAATGATCGGCAGCCCTTCGGGCGGCGTCAGGGACAGAAAACGAGGTTGGTCGTCCTGACCCTGTGACAGCGGCGAAACGGCCAACAGCAGCAGGGTGGCGGGCGCCAGCAATGATTTGTACATGCGTCGCATCAATTTGTTCCTCTTCGTACGATTCTGAATGCTTGCGGGAGATGGAAGACCGCTGCGGCCACCCGCCCCAGGCAGACGCAAAGCATAATGGCAAGGTCGCGAATCGTCCAGTGTCCGGAAGGCCCGGAAGCCCCTGAATTGTAAGCAAGTGTTACGCTGCCGGTGGCTTCGGTCCGTCGCCGTGCAGCGCATCCGGCTAGACATGACACCGTTCTGTGTGTAGCTTCGGGCATCCACGCCGCGTCGAAGCTGCGTCAATCCTCATGACTGCCAGCCATCCTGTCATAGAACTACGCAACGTAGACAAGTTTTACGGCGACTTTCAGGCGCTTTCGAACGTCAGCATGACCGTGGGCCCGAGCGAACGCGTAGTGATCTGCGGGCCTTCGGGTTCGGGGAAGTCGACCCTGGTCAGATGCGTCAACCGGCTGGAAGAGCACTCGGCCGGCCGGATATTCGTCGACGGGGAGGAACTGGGAGACGGCAGGACCGACATTCGCAAGGTTCGCATGAAGGTCGGCATGGTTTTCCAGCAGTTCAACCTGTTCCCGCATCTTTCCGTGCTCGAGAATCTTACTATCGGGCCGATCAGGGTCCGCAAACTGGCCAGATCCCGGGCCGTCGAACTTGCCCTCGAATATCTCGAACGCGTGAATATTCTCGACCAGGCGGAGAAGTTTCCGTCCCAGCTTTCCGGCGGACAGCAGCAGCGGGTGGCGATCGCCCGCTCGCTTTGCATGGAGCCGAGCGTGATGCTGTTCGACGAACCGACTTCGGCGCTGGATCCGGAAATGATCAACGAAGTGCTCGAAGTGATGACCGATCTCGCGGAAAGCGGCATGGCCATGATCTGCGTGACGCACGAAATGGGCTTTGCGCGCAGGGTCGCCGACAGGATGATCTTCATGGACGAAGGCGAGATCATCGAGTCGGCGCCGGCCGCCAGGTTTTTTTCGAATCCGGAAAGCGACCGCTGCCGGAGATTTCTGGACCGGATTCTGGAGCACTAGCATGAGTTCGAACGCGCGGCCGCGGCCATGGACCCGAATTCCGCTTCCCACGGCATCGGGCGCATTCTCGATCGCGTTGTATCTGATCCTGATCTACCTGCTGGTCAGACTGGCGCTTAACGGCGCTGGAGCCATGGGCTACAACTGGCAATGGTACCGGGTGCCCGAATACCTGTTCCGCTTCACCGATGACGGATTCGAATGGGGAGAAATCGCCCGGGGCCTGGCCGCGACGCTCGAACTTTCCCTGCTGTCATTCCTGCTCGCGGCCGGCCTGGGCGCGGTCGTCGCCTTGCTGCGGATGTCGAAGCTGGTGGTCGGAACCGCCATTGCGGTGGCGTTTCTCGAAATCGTGAGAAATACGCCGCTGCTCGTCCTGCTATATCTGTTCTATTATGTTCTGGGGCCGATATTCGCTCTGGACCGATATGCCGCCGCGGTGCTTTGCCTCGGCGTATATCATGCCGCGCTTGTCTCCGAAATTCTGCGGGCGGGCGTCAATTCGGTCGATGGCGGCCAGTTGGAAGCGGCGCGATCCGTGGGCATGTCGAACATGCAGGCCTATCGCCACATCGTTCTGCCGCAGGCGATGAAATTCCTGCTGCCGCCGATGACCGGGGAGGCGGTGCATCTGATCAAGAGTTCGGCGATCGTAAGCGTGATCGCGGTGGTCGAGATGACCACGGTCGGCAGGAATATCATTGCCGACACCTATATGAGTTTCGAGATCTGGTTCACCATAGCCGCGGTGTATCTGCTGGTTATTCTTGTATTGTCTTTGGCGGCGTCGCAAATGGAAAAACGATACGCCATTGCCGGGAGGGCAAAGTGATTTTCAGAACTGGTCTGGCAGCGTTGCTGATCTCCACGGGGCTTGCTCTCGGGGCGTCCGCGCCCACGCTCGCCCAGGATGTCCGTCAATCGATCGCGGCCGAAAGCGTAATCGAATCCATCAAGCGGCAGGGCGTGATCAGGATCGGCCTGTCGACCTTCACGCCCTGGTCGATGCGGGCGATTAACGGAGAGTTGATCGGATTCGAACCCGACGTCGGCCGCAGGCTCGCGGAAGACATGGGGGTCGAGGTCGAATTCGTGCCCACTGCCTTTGACGGGATCATCCCGGCGCTGCTGGCAGGCAAGTTCGACGTGATCATCAGCGGCATGTCGATTACTCCGCAGCGCAATCTGACCGTCAATTTCACCGATGCCTACGCGTATTCCGGCATGACGATCCTTGCCAATCGGCAGTTGACCGAGGGATTCGGGCTCGAAGATCTGGACAGCCCGGAAGTGACTTTCAGCGCAAGGCGGGGAGCCGTCCCGGCAACGGTGATCGCCGGACAATTTCCGAATGCCGAACTGTTGCTGTTCGACGACGAGGGCGCGGTAGTACAGGAAGTCCTGAACGGAAACGCCCATGCAACCATGGCGTCGGAGCCGCTGCCTTCGCGCGAGGCCCGCAGCTATCCCGATACCCTTTACATCCCCTTCGACGTGCTGTTCAACCAGTTGGGCGAGGGTTTCGCCTTGCGCAAGGGCGATCCCGACGCGCTGAATTTCTTTAACAACTGGATCGCCCATTACTGGCGCACGGGCTGGCTGCAGGAGCGCCACGACTATTGGTTCACGACCGAAGAATGGAGCGGCCAGGTGCTGCGATAGACGCCCGCGATGCAGACTCTCTTAAGGCGCCTCACCTGGATCGACGCCGCTTTGCTGGCGGTGCTGGCAGCCTTCGCCGCGTACGTCTGGATACAGATCGACGGCAGGCTGAACTACGTCTGGCGCTGGGAAATCATTCCCGCCTACATGTTCCGGTTCGACGAGGCCGAGGGCCGCTGGGTCGCCAATCTGTTTGTGACCGGGTTCCTGACGACCTTGCGAATCTGCATATACGCCAGCGTCCTGGCGCTGATTTTCGGGGTGATTCTCGGCCTGGCGCGCACCGCGAGCAATCTCACGGTCAATCTGCTGGCCCGGACCTGGCTCGAATGCCTGCGCAATATTCCTCCGATCATCGTCGTCTTCATTTTCTATTTTTTCCTGTCCGAGCAACTGATTGTCGCCTTCGGCATCGAGCAATGGGCGCGCGAAATCGCCCAGGGGGAAAACGCGCGAATCTGGGCGTTTTTCGTCGGTGATCCGCGACTGCTGCCCGCCCTGCTCTCGGGAACGGTCGTACTCGCGCTGTTCGAAAGCGCTTTCGTCGGCGAAATCGTGCGGGCGGGCCTGGAATCGGTCGATCCGGGCCAGAAGGAAGCGGCCCGGGCGCTCGGCATGGACTCCCTGCATGAGCTTCGCTTCGTCGTCCTGCCCCAGGCGATGCGCAAGGCCTTGCCGCCCTTGGCCAACCAATTCATCACCCTGGTCAAGGACAGTTCGATCGTGTCGCTGATTTCGGTCCAGGAACTGACTTACAGGACAGTCGAGCTGGTCTCTTCGACCCGCGCCGTCTTCGAAGCGTGGATTACTACCGCGGCGTTCTATTTCGTCTTGTGCTTCGGCCTGTCGCTGGTCTTTCGGCGGCTGGAATTTTCCGGTCGGGATCAGTAAAGTGGCGCGTTGATTTGCCCGACTTCTTGCGACTCGCCGCGATGCGTTTCATTGCCCGGAACATGTTCGTCCGATGCAGTCTGCTGCTGCCGCTGCTGGTCTGGCTTGCGCCGGCCCAGGCGGCGCTCGAGCGCGTCGACGATTTCGCCTTGCTCGACCAGCATGGCGAATTTCACCAGTTGAGCCGCTATCGCCATATGCGCGCGCTCGCGGTCATGGCGTACAGCGCCGATTGTCCGGCCATGGCGGAAATGGCGGCAAGGTTCGAAGATCTCGGCGACACGCTCGGCGACCGGGATATTGCATTCCTTTATATTGACGCCCAGGGGCTCGACCGCGCGCAATTGCGCGATCTCGAACTGGAATTGCCGATTCTCGACGATGGCGGGCATCTCGTTTCCGCGGCGCTGGAGTTCGGGCAGGCGGGAGAGGTGGCGTTGCTGTATCCGGAACGGCTGTCGCTGTTCTACCAGGGCGCGGCCGGCGCCGGGTTTGAACAAGCCCTGGACGCGCTGTTGGCGGACGGAATGGAAGACAGCATCCGGGCGCCGCTGGAGGCGGCCTGTCCGCTTGCGTTTCCGGTGCGCGAGGCCATGCTTGCCGAGGCCCCCGATTACGCCGGCGAAGTGGCGCCGCGGATCATTGAGAATTGCGGCATGTGCCATCGTCGCGGCGGCGTCGGCCCTTTCGCCCTCGACAGCCACCTGATGCTGCTCGGCTGGTCGCCGATGATTCGCGAAGTGCTGCTCAACAAGCGCATGCCGCCGATGCAGGTGGATCCGCACATCGGCCATTCCCGGGACGCGCAATATATCGCCTTGGAAGATCTGCAAGTACTGGTCAACTGGATCGATGCCGGTGCGCCCGGACCGGCCGGGGAAGCGGATCCCCTGCTGGCGTTGGCCGAGGCGCCGGCGCTGAACTGGCAACTCGGCGAGCCCGACTACATCGTGCAGGCGCCGCGGCAGGATATTCCGCCTGTCGGCGTACTCGACTACACCTACGAGGAAGCCGAACTCGGCCTTGGCGAGGAACAATGGGTGCGGGCCCTGCAATACCTGCCGGGCGACCAATCGGTATTGCATCACCTGATGAGTTTCGTCACCGCAGAAGGCGAGGATTTCTGGGGCGTGGAACGCCGCCAGGAAAACAGCACGCGCAGATTTCTCGATGGCTACGCGCCGGGTCAGGACCTGTTGCGGGAATTTCCGCCGGGAGCCGGAGTGCGCATCAGGCCCGGCGAGAAACTCTCGATGCAATTCCACTACGTGACCAACGGCCAGTCCACCAGCGACGCCACCCGCATCGGCCTGTACTTTTACGATGAGCCGCCGGAGCGTGAGATTTCCACGGACGCGGTATCGACCCGTTTCCTGCTGCCGCCCAATGTCCCCGAATTCCCGTTGCGCGCCAGCCGGCGCCTGGAACGGGACGTAGTGCTTACCGGCGTACGCGCGCGGATGAACTTCCGCGGCAAGAAGATGAAGTTCGCCTACCAGGCGCCTGGCGAGCCGCTGCGCGATATATTTTCGGTGCCGGCCTACAACTACGGCTGGCAGCCCTATTACAGGCTCGACGAACCGCTTGCGATTCCCGCCGGCGCGACGCTTCACGTTATCGGCGCTTTTGACAACTCGATTTCCAATCCCAACAATCCCAATCCCGACGCCGAACTCCGTTTCGGCGTGGAAAGCTGGGAAGAGATGTTCACCGGTTACTTCACCTATCACCATGCGCATTAGGTTGATCGTTGCATCGCTGGCGCTGGCGCTGGCCGCGCTCGCGCTGACGCTCGGCGCCTGGAGCATCGGGCTGACGCCGGGTTATCTGGTCTACGGCGCTCCGGTCGGCAGCGGAATGGCCACCAAATTGCTGTGCAGTTTCCGCTATGTGTCGGGATTTTCCCGGGAGCAGGCGCGCAGCGATCTCGAACAATATTCGCCATTGCTGGAACAGGTGACGGTGAACTGGGACGACAGCGCGAGAACCGTGACCGCTTCGCTTTTCGGATTGTCGGAACGCACGGCGAGCTTTGTCGACGGCAGGGGTTGCGCGGTGGACTATGACGTCAACCTGCCTCGCGAACCGCTGGCTCTGGACGGATTGCCGCCGGCGAGCGAACCCTGGCCTCTCGGCGACGAAGCCGGCCGGGCCGATCCGGAATTGCGGGAATTGCTCGAAGATCTGCTGCGGCGCGACAACGAGGCCGGGCGCAATACCCGCGCCCTGCTCGTGGCCCGGGAAGGACGCATCCTGGCCGAAGCCTATGCCCGGGAAACCGGCCCGTCCACGCCATTGCTCGGCTGGTCCATGAGCAAGAGCCTGATGTCGGTGATGCTCGCCAATCTGGAAATGCGCGGCCTGTTGCGCCTGGATCGGCCGACCGGTTTCCCGGAATGGCGGGACGACGGCCGTTCCGCCATCCTGCTGACCGATCTGCTGACCATGACCGATGGTCTCGAATTCATCGAGGACTACAGTCCCGGCGACGATGTCACCTTGATGCTGTTCACCGTGCCGGCGGCGGGCGAATACGCCTTGCGCAGTCCGCTGGTAAGCGAACCCGGCAGCCGCTTCAGTTACAGTTCGGGCAGCGCCAGTCTGTTGTCGCTGGCGCACCAGCGCGCCTTCGATTCGCCGCGGCAGGCGCTGGAAGACTTCGTCGAGCACATCTGGCGGCCCATGGGATTCCGCAATGCCATATTCGAGACAGACGCCTCGGGCCTGCTCGTCGGCAGTTCGTACTTTTACGCATCGGCCAGGGATTGGGCCCGGATCGCCCAGCTCATGCTGAACGGCGGCGAGATCAACGACCATCGCATCGTAACCGAAGGCTGGGTGCGGCGGGCGATGAGAGTCAATGGTTCGGAAAACGAGCGCGCCTACGGTTATCAATGGTGGCTCAACAGCGGCGATGAACGACTGCGCTATGCCGACCTGCCGGAAGACGCGATCTTCGCTCGGGGCAACCGGGAACAGGTGATGATGGCGGCGCCCTCGCTCGATCTCATCGTCTTGCGCCTGGGTTGGACCGCCGGAGACTATCCGACCAATGCCAATTTCGGCGAGATTATCGACTTCATGGGGCTGGGAAGCTGATCGATGGAAGTCGACCCGCAATTCACCCGCTATCTGCGCGATCCGCCGCGGGTTTCCTACGTGCAGCCGGACGATTCCTGGCTGGAACGGAGGCTGATCGCCGCGCTGGAACTGCTGTCGGGCCGCCGCAGGATCGAGCGCATCTACTGGCAATTGAAAGGAAGAAAGCTCGGCGTCGACAACTTCTTCGAGGAAGGTCTGCGAGCAGCCTCGATCAGGATCGAAATGGAGCGGGACGCTCTCGCCGGACTGGCGCCGGACGCGCCGCTGGTTTTCGTCGCCAATCATCCTTTCGGCGTGGTCGACGGCATGGTGCTGTGCGATATCGCCGTCAAGCTGCGCGGCAACTTCCGCATCATGCTGCACAGCCTGTTGTGCCAGGACCGGCAACTTGCGCCTTATTTCCTGCCCATCGATTTCACCGGCACGCCACTGGCGCGCAAGACCAATATCCGTTCCAGGCAACTGGCGCTGGAAGCGCTTGAAGACAATATTCCGGTGCTGATCTTCCCTTCCGGCGCGGTGTCCACTGCGGGCAAGCTGGGCTTCGGCGAAGTCAGGGACGGCCCCTGGACCAATTTTGCCGCGAAGATCGTCCGGGACGCCCGGGCCACGGTCGTTCCGATCTATTTCCACGGCCGCAACAGCCGCAAGTTCCACATTGCCTCGCATATTGCCGAGCCGCTGCGGACGGCCTTGCTGATCCACGAGGCGCGCAACAAGTTCGGCAAGACCTTGCGCGTCGAAATCGGCGAGCCCATCCCCTGGGCCGCCATGGAGGCGCTCGACGGTCGGCAGGAACTGACGGACTTTCTTTATGGCCGGGTGCAGTCGCTGGCGAGAGCTACTCCACGCGCGTCCGGAAATGGTTCTGCCAGATCCCGGGCAGCCGGGTGACCTTGCCGTCCCGGTCGGTCCAGACGTGGCGGGTAAAGCCGGTCACGAGCACTTCGGCATCGTCGCCGGCGGTGATCTCGTAGGCGAAGGTGAGGCGGCGGCTGAGGCTTTCGGCGATCCAGGTCCGCACGCGCACCTTCTGGCCGTAGCGCAAGCTGCCCGCAAAGCGCACCTGGGCTTCGGTCACAGGCAAGTTGTATCCGCTCGCTTCCACATGGGCGTAATCGCTTCCCATCTGGCGCATGTATTCGCTACGGCCCTCTTCAAAATAAACGAAGTACGTCGAGTGATGCACGATCCCCATGTTGTCGGTCTCCGCATACCGAACATGGAACTCGCTGTCCACAAACTTCCGCCCCTCGCGTGAGTAAATCTGCATAAGAAATCCGGCCCATTCGAAATCAGCGCGCATTATACGACCCACAAGTGTGAGTCGTCGGCGGACGGGCGGTGTTTGGCGGGCGTGCGAGACAGGATGTCGAGCCCGAAGCCTCCAGGGATGGATTCACGGCGTCCGCAAAACACCGCCCGTCCGCCGACGACGGATCGAAGCCACATGGCTGCGGAATGGGTTGAGATTTGGTACTGTCAGGGAATGGCCTGATTGGAACAGGATGGCAGGCTCGCGATTATGCTCAATTTCCCGGAGCCGCCCAGAGAATACGACTCGATATTCCTGGAGGAGACCGACAAGACCCTGCCGAAAAAGATCGATCAGCGCACCCGCTACGCTTTTTTCAGCACCATCGCCGAAGGCGGCAAGTCCCTGATCAAGTCCTGCAAGGACCAGCACCTGTCGCGCTTCGTCTGCTACAAGACCTTGCGGCCCGAGTTCGCCCAGGACGAAGTCGAACAACAGCGCCTGATTCGCGAGGCGCGGGTTTCCGCCATGTTGCAGCACCCCAATACCGTGCCGACCTACGAACTGGGGCGCGACGCTCGCGGCAATCCGTTTTTCACGATGAAACTGGTGCACGGCTACACCTTGCGCGAGATTCTCGACTACCGCGAGCGCTACGATCTGACGCAACTGATGGAAGTCGTGAAGCAGATCGGTTACGCACTTGAATACGCACATACGCATGGCGTTGCACATCGCGACATCAAGCCCGAGAACATTCTCGCCGGACCTTATGGCGAAGTGCTGCTGCTCGACTGGGGTCTGGCCAAGGTCTGGGGCGCCCGGGGCGACGGCATGAACGACGTCATCGGGCAATCCGCGATCTCGGTCGGCGATATCAATATCACCGGCAAGCACAAGGCCCAGGGCTCGGCCTGGTACATGTCGCCTGAACAGATCAACCAGGATCCGGACATCGATTATCGAACCGACGTGTTCAGCCTTGGCGCGGTGCTGTACGAAGCGCTTTGCGGCAAGCCGCCCGCCAGGGGCGAGAAACTTCACCAGATCATCGAAAGCGTGTTGAAGGACACGCCGCCGCCGCCTTCTGAAGTCGCTGCCATGCACGTGCCGCGGCTGCTTGAACAGGTCGCGATGCGCTGCCTGGAAAAAGATCCCGGCAAGCGCTTCGCCAGCATGGGCGACATGGTGCGGGCGCTGCGCCAGGACTGGCAATCCGATCTGATCTGAAAGGAGGAATTTTCATGCGGTCATTTCAAGTTCCGGCGGCTGTCTTTGGCCTGGCGGCGCTGTTCGCCGGCTGCGGCGCCGGACCGGAGTCGCCGGCGCAGGCGGCGGACCTGGTTTTCCGCGGCGCGAACATCATCACCATGGATGAGATCGAGGCGGAAGCGGTCGCGGTCGAAGGTGACCGCATTGTCGCCGTGGGCAGCCGGGAGGAAATCGACGAATACGTCGGCCCCGACACCCAAGTCGTGGAATTGGGGGAGCGGGCGCTGCTCCCTGGATTTATCGACGCTCACGGACATTTCTCCGCCGTGGCGCGTTATCTGGACCTGCTCGACCTGTCGTCGCCGCCGGTAGGGGAGATCACCGGCGTAGACGACATCGTGAATTCGATCCGGGAATTCATCGAGAACGAAGCGATTCCGGCCGGCGAACTCGTGCAGGGATTCGGCTATGACGACTCGCTCCTCGCCGAACAACGGCATCCCGACCGCGACGACCTCGATCGCGCGTCGACCGACCACCCCATTGTCCTGCGGCATGTGTCGGGCCATCTGCTGGCGGCCAATTCGGCGGCTCTGGAAGCGGCCGGCGTCAACGCGGATACCGCCGACCCGCCGGGCGGCATCATCCGCCGCCGCGCCGATGGCGCCGAACCGAACGGCGTCATGGAGGAGACCGCCATGGCGCTGTTTCCTTCGCGCCAACTGACTCCCGAACGCTATCGGGAATTGCGCCGCCAGGCGATGGACATTTATGCGTCCTATGGAATCACTACCGCGCAGGACAGCAACCTGTCGCCTGCCTACGTGCAGACCTTGCGCGAAGAAGCCGAGCTGGCGCCGTTTCCCATCGATATCGTCAGTTTCATTACGGCGAACAATCTGAGCGACGAGGAACTCGCAGCGGTTCGCCATGACAGGGAGTACGCCAACGGCTTCCGCAACGGCGGCGTCAAGTTTATCCTCGACGGATCGCCCCAGGGGCGCACGGCCTGGATGTCGCAGCCCTATACCGAAGGTCCGCCCGGCGCCGCCGAGGATTACGTGGCCTATCCCAGTTACGAACCCCAGGCCTGGCTGGACCGGATCGGGGTCATGCTGGAGCGGGGCATGCCGGTGCTGGCCCACGCCAATGGCGACGCCGCCATTGAACTCATGATCGACGGCATCGACGATGCGCTCGCGGGCGCGCCGGCGCCGGATCATCGTTCGGTCATCATTCACGCGCAACTGATTCGCACGGACCAACTCGACCGCCTGCCGGCCCTCGGCATCGTCCCCTCGTATTACGCCGTCCATCCCTTCTTCTGGGGCGATTGGCACCGGCGCAGTTTCGGCGAGCGGCGGGCCGCCTTCATTTCACCCGCGCGGGCGACGCTTGAAAGGGATATTCCCTTTACCATCCACAACGACTCGCCGATCGTGCCGCCGGACGTGATGCGACTGTTATCCATCGCGGTGAATCGCGAAACCCGGGGCGGATTCGTTCTGGGGCCGGAGCAGCGGCTGAGCGCGGCGGAAGCGCTGCATGCGGTCACGCTCGGTGCGGCCTACCAGTATTTCGAGGAGGATGAAAAAGGCAGCATCACGCCAGGAAAACGCGCCGACTTCGTCATCCTCGGCGCCAATCCGCTCACGGCCGATCCCGCGGAACTGGCCGACATTCCGGTACTCGAGACTTTCGCCCGCGGGCGTTCGATTTTCCGTCGCGAATCCGGCGACTAGCAATCTGAATCTGGAGAAATCATGAAACTTGCTTTCATAGGTCTGGGCGTCATGGGTTATCCCATGGCCGGTCATCTGCAACAGAAGGCGGGCGCGGTCCGCGTTTACAACCGCACCGCGGACAAGGCCCGTAAATGGGTCGGAGAATATGGCGGCGAGAGCGCGCCGACTCCGGCGGAGGCAGCGCGAAACTGCGATGTCGTCATGGTTTGCGTGGGCAATGACGACGATGTGCGCCAGGTGGTTCTCGGCGAAACCGGAGCGCTGGCTGGGATGAAACCGGGTTCGATCCTGATCGATCACACGACGGCCTCGGTCACGCTCGCGCGGGAACTTGCGGCCGCTGCGAGTGAACGCGGCGTCGATTTTCTCGATGCGCCGGTTTCGGGCGGTCAGGCAGGTGCGGAAAACGGCGCCTTGACGATCATGATCGGCGGCGAGCCGGAAACGTACGGGAGAGCCGAGCCGATTCTGGCGGCCTATGCCGCTTTCAGCAAGTTGATCGGCCCGGTGGGCAGCGGCCAGTTGGCCAAGATGGTCAACCAGATCTGTATCGCCGGCGTCGTCCAGGGACTGGCGGAAGCGCTCAATTTCGCGCTTCGCGCGGGACTCGACGCGGAGGCGGTGATCGAAACGATATCAAAAGGCGCGGCGGGTTCCTGGCAGATGAGCAATCGCTACGGGACGATGTTGCGGGACGAGTACGAATTCGGCTTCGCGGTGGACTGGATGCGCAAGGATCTGGGCATGGCGATGGAAGAGGCGGAGCGCATCGGCGCGGAGTTGCCGGTTGCGCGCATGGTCGACGGCTTCTATGAAGAAGTCCAGCAAATGGGCGGGAATCGCTGGGACACATCGAGTTTGTTGACTCGCTATACCCGTCGGTAGGTGGCCTCGATCCGCCACTAGACGGCGACTCACACCGTGCAAATTCTCCAAAAGAAAAAGGGGGCGGCCTCAAAGCCGCCCCCTTTTTTACTTAAAGCAGGGAATCAGGACAGGTCGAATCTGTCCAGTTCCATTACCTTGTTCCAGGCTGCGGCGAAGTCGCTGACGAACTTGGATTGCGAATCCGCGCAGCCGTAGACTTCGGCGAGCGCCCGGAGCTGGGAGTTCGAGCCGAAGATGAGGTCGGCGCGAGTGGCGGTCCAGCGCAGGTCGCCGGTGGCGCGGTCGCGGCCCTCGAATACGTCTTCGTCGTCGGAGACGGCGCTCCAGGCCGTGCTCATGTCGAGCAGGTTGACAAAGAAGTCGTTGCTGAGGGTTCCGGGCCGATCCGTGAAGACGCCGTTGGCGGAGCCGTCGGCGTTTGCGCCGAGTACGCGCATGCCGCCGACAAGCGCCGTCATTTCGGGCGCGGTCAGGGTCAGCAATTGCGCCTTGTCGACCAGCAGTTCCTCGGCCGAGACCGAGAATTTTCCGCCGAGCCAGTTGCGGAAGCCGTCCGCCGCCGGTTCCAGCACGGCGAAGGATTCCTCGTCGGTCTGGTCGGCGTCGGCATCGGTGCGTCCGGGTGAGAAGCGTATTTCGATGTCTTCCCCGGCCGCGCGCGCCGCCTGCTCGACTGCAGCATTTCCGCCGAGCACGATCAGGTCGGCGAGCGATACCCGCTTACCGTTGGCCGCGGCGCTGTTGAAGTCCTGCTGTATGCCTTCCAGTGCAGCGAGTACCTGCGCCAGGTCTTCCGGACGATTGACTTCCCAGTCTTTCTGTGGCGCCAGGCGCACGCGGGCGCCGTTGGCGCCGCCGCGCATGTCGGAGCCGCGGAATGTCGAGGCCGACGCCCAGGCGGCGGAGACGAGTTGGGAAACGCTCAAACCCGAATTCAGGATTCTCTCCCTGAGCGTGGCGATATCCTGATCGTCTATCAAGGCGTGATCGACCGCGGGGACCGGATCCTGCCAGATGAAATCTTCCGCCGGCACTTCCTTGCCGAGATAGCGGGCCTTCGGACCCATGTCGCGATGGGTCAACTTGAACCAGGCGCGAGCGAAGGCATCCGCCAGTTGATCCGGGTTCTCCATGAATCGCCTCGATATCGGTCCATAAATCGGGTCCATGCGCATCGCCATGTCGGCCGTGGTCATTATGGGCGCGTGGCGCCTGTTCGGGTCGTGCGCGTCGGGAACCGTGTCCGCGCCGGTGTCGCCGACCGGCTTCCACTGATTCGCGCCGGCCGGGCTTTTGGTCAACTCCCATTCGTAACCGAACAGGTTCTCGAAATAGTTGTTGTCCCATTGGATCGGATTCGTGGTCCAGGCGCCTTCGATTCCGCTCGTGATCGCATCGCCGGCCTTGCCCGAGCCGTGGCTGCTTTTCCAGCCGAGGCTCTGTTCGACGATGCCGGCGGCTTCGGGTTCCGGGCCGACCAGGGCCGCGTCGCCCGCGCCATGGCATTTGCCGAAAGTGTGACCGCCGGCAACGAGCGCAACGGTCTCCTCGTCGTTCATCGCCATGCGGCCGAAGGTCTCGCGGATATCGCGTCCCGAAGCGATCGGATCCGGATTGCCGTTCGGTCCTTCCGGGTTGACGTAGATCAGTCCCATCTGGACGGCGCCGAGCGGGTTTTCCAGTTCCCGGTCGCCGCTGTAGCGGTTGTCGCCCAGCCAGGTGTTCTCGGCGCCCCAGTAGATGTCTTCCTCGGGCTCCCAGATGTCCGGCCGGCCGCCGGCGAAGCCCAGGGTCCGGAATCCCATGGATTCGAGCGCGCAATTGCCGGCGAGGATCATCAGGTCGGCCCAGGAAATCCTGTCGCCGTATTTCTGCTTGACCGGCCAAAGCAGCATCCGCGCCTTGTCGAGATTGCCGTTGTCCGGCCAACTGTTGACCGGAGCGAAGCGCTGGTTCCCCGTGCCGCCGCCGCCGCGGCCGTCGGCGATGCGGTAGGTGCCCGCGCTATGCCAGGCCATGCGGATGAAAAGCGGCCCGTAATGGCCGTAATCCGCCGGCCACCAGTCCTGCGAAGTCGTCAATACCTCGCAGATGTCAGCTTTCAGGGCGTCTAGATCGAGGCTCTTGAACCGCTCGGCATAGTCGAAAGCCGCGTCCATCGGATTGGACTTGTCCGAATGCTGATGCAGTATTTTCAGGTTGAGCTGGTTCGGCCACCAGTCCTGGTTGGTCGTGCCGAAGCCTGCCGCGAATTTCTGCGCGGCGCCCGTAAACGGGCATTTGACGGTGTCGTGCATGATGTCTCCTTATATCCGGGTGTTCGGGTTGAATATGCGAGTCGAGATTTCTACCTCAACGATTCGTCGAGCAAATTAGCACATCTCGATTCATTTGGATAATTGATATTACTGCACGATTTCATCGGAAAAACCGATAATTTCATGAGTCGAATCGTGATCTCTCAGGCGGCGGTCGTTGCGCCGATTCCCGGCGGCAAAGTATTTTCGCCGAAAAATTGCCTTTCACGATGAAGCCTGCCTAAGCTGTTCCACGAAGTGACAGGGAATCGGAAGGAGTCCGCCATGAACGCCATCGTCAACGCATTTGCCGAGCAGGGCCTCGTCCTCGGGGCGATATTACTGCTGGCAATTTATTTGCAGGCAAAGATCCACGCGTTAAGCACCGACTTGCGTAAGGAGATGTCCGAAATGAAGGACAACTTGCGCAAGGAAATGGACGAACTGCGCAAAGAAATTGGGAAATTGAGCAAGCGGCTGGCGCGGGTCGAGGGTCTCGTCTCGCGCGGCGCGCCTTACGAAGTCGTCGCCGAGCAGCCGCCCGGCAACGAGCGCCAGCCTGAATAGTCGGAACCTCGGCTAAATTTGCGGGCATGTAACCCTTGCCTGCCGAGAAGTCGGCTTTTTTGTTTGACACTCCCGAAAAAATGTTTTTAGTATGCGGCGATGCGGAGGTTCCGGCATGACGATTTCTCGTCCGGAAGGTCTGGTTCGGCAGGGTCGGCGAGGGATTTGACCGATCCGGACATGACCGTCGCCGCAGGACAGAACCCTGATCTTCAAGTACGTACTGGTTTTGTCATGCTGCCCGGCCCGGACGCCGGCGGAGAAATCGCCCCGCGGGAGATCGCCGCAAAAACTGATCGAAACGGCATTCCGCGCCGCTTTCGCTCATAAAACAGTCGAATTTTCGATGGAGAGATATTATGCAGTTCAAGATTCCACATAAGCGAAGCCTGCTTTGCGCGGCCGTATCGCTATCGCTCTTGCCGGTCGCCGGCACGAGCCTGGCGCAGGACGAGGCCACGGTAGAAGAGGTTATCGTTACGGGTTCCTATATCCGTCGCACGGAAGGCTTCAATCAGGCATCTTCGGTAGTTACTCTTACTGCAGAGGATCTGGAAGCCGAAGGCACCCTCAACCTCGGCGAGGTGGTGTCGCAACTCACGTTCGTGAACGGCGACGCTTCCCAGATCACCAATACGATCCAGGGACAGGATTCCCGTTCCACCGCTGTCGACCTGCGCGGCCTGGGCGCCCGCTCGACGTTGACCTTGCTTGACGGCAAGCGCGTCGTGAACGAGAACGTTCTCGCCATGATCCCCACGATCGCCATTCAGCGAATGGATATCGTGGCGGACGGAAACGCGGCGCTTTACGGCAACGAGGCGGTGTCGGGAGTCGTCAACTTCGTGCCCTACACCTCGTATGACGGGTTCAGGATCGAGACATTCGCCGAAGGCGACAGCCGCGGCGACTACGACGAGCATTCGGTGCAGTTCCTTTGGGGCGGCGATCTCGGCGGCGTTGACATGGTGCTGGCCGGCCAGTTCCACCAGAACAGCCGGTTGGCCTGGAACGAGCGGAGTCTGCTGGCAAACTCGGGCCTGGTGATTTCGTCGAATGCGCCCGGTAACTGGTTCGTGCCCAACCGCGACGAGGACGGCATGTATACCGGCAGCCGCGGTCGAGCGGCCGACCCCAGTTGTACTCCAGGCTCGCAACGTACCGACTACACCCCCGGCGTAGCCGCCAATGCTTACGGCATGAGATTGGGCACAAGCTGCTTCTTCGATTTCGGCGACCAGCGTAGCGCACGAGAGCCGCTCGAGAAAACGCAGTTGTTCGCAAATCTCTCCTACGACGTCAACGACGATCTGACGCTTTCATTCCAGGGCTACCACACCCGCATAGCCGAGCGGACTTACACCTCGACCTCCAATCCGGGCAACTCGCGCATCGGCGAATTGCCGGCGGTTCGCGGAGAACATCCTGGCAATCCTTTCCGGGCTTGCAAGGGCGGCAGGTTCGACAGGTTCAACCCCTTCGTTTGCTCCGACCCGGCCGATAACCTTTTCGGCGTTGACTGGAATGCGGACGGTCTACCGGACCGAGGCATGGATGACCTGAACAACGACGGACTGATGGACGCGATCGTGCATCCGAACGGCTGGATTCCCTTGTACGAAGACGTCGTGGCGCGAACCTTGCGTCCGATCAACAAGACGCATACGCGGTCCCACGGCCACTCGGCTGACGCAGCCAACCTGTCCGACAATATCGACCACATAAGCCGTTACTCGTTCGAGGCGGATTTCACGGTTCCCTTCCTGGAAGGCTGGGAGGGCTCCGCGGCTTACACCCACGGCTATCGCGAACTGCAGTTCATGTCGAACCAGAACTACGACATCACGGCGATGCAACAGGGTCTGAACTGCGACATCGTGTATGACCGCAGCGCCTGTTACAGCCCGTTCCTGATCGTGAACCCCGAGGACAACAATTCGGTTCACGTGATGAACGCGGTGGCCGGACGCAGCATCGAAGTCATCGAGGACAAGCTGACCACGGTTGACATCATCATCAACGGCGAGGTTCCACTGGGCGGATTCGAGTTGCCCGGCGGACCGATCGGCGCAGCCCTCGGCTACCAGTTCCGAGACGACAAGTACCTCAACATTCCTTCGGAAGAGGAACTTGCGGGCGTCACCTGGATCGGCAGTTCGAACAGGGAGCGCGCCAGCAGCGGATCGCGAAACATCGACGCGTATTTCGCCGAGTTCGCCCTGCCGGTGCTCGACACTGTTGAAGTGGAACTGGCGGTGCGCCACGAGAAGTTCAGCACCGGCCAGACCGCTACGGTCCCCGAGTATGGCGTGACTTTCGCCCCGCTCGACTGGCTCACGTTCCGCGCAACCGCGGGTGAGGCGTTCATCGCGCCGACGTTGGAGCAATTGCTGAATCCGGTCACTTGCGGCCTCGGTACGGTGAGCGACCCGTTCAGCACTTTCGAAGCCTGGACCACGACCTGTGGCGGCGGCAATCCGAATCTGGACAACGAAACTTCCGACTCCAAGCAGTTCGGCTTCGATATCGCCTTTGACGATTTCGATTTCAGCGCGACCTGGGTGCAGATCGATTTCCAGAATCGAATCGTGGGCAAGAACGCCCAGGACATCCTCAACGAGGAATTCGAGGTGTTCAGGCAAGCGACCGGATTTTCCGGCAGCGGCAAGCCTTCGCTGGAACAGTTGCAGGCATGGGTGAACGATCCCCGCTCCAACAAGCAGATCCTCCGTTCCCGGGGCGACGTCGCCACGATTCTGGAGATTTGCTGCCGCGGGTCGATCAACGCGGAATTCGTGAAGGTCACCGCCATGGACTTCGACGCCAACTACACGTTCGGCTTCGACAACATCGGTGATTTCCGCATCGGACTGCAGGCTACATACGTGCAGGAGTTCCTGGTGCAAAGCGACCCGGAGTCCCCGCCGCGCGACGTGGCCGGCAAGTACAACTGGGGCACCGGCGCTGCGCCTGAATTGCCGCCCTGGAAGGCAAATCTGCGCATGAGCTGGACCAACGGCAACCACTCCGTGGTTTCCACCGTCCACTACATCGACGATCTGCCGTATGACGGACCTTCCTACTCGCACATGGACCGTTTCAGCGGGTTCTATCGACCCGGCGGAATCTTCGAGACCGGCATCTATGCCTGGACCGATATGGACCTGGCGTATACCTATCGCGGCCTTGAGTTGTTCGACGGCGAGATGGCCATGACCATCGGCTCGCGCAACGTGTTCGACCGCGAACCCCAGCGCTCTCCGGAGTTCATGGGCGTGGTAGGCGGCTTGCAGGATGTTATGGGCCGAATCCTCTACGCTCGACTGGTTTACGATTTCTGATCCGGAAATCGTTCCCAACCAAAAAGGGCTCCTTCGGGAGCCCTTTTTCTTTGTGCCCCCAGCGTTTAAACTTAGCGCCTCACCGAACTCATCCAATCGATGAAACGAGACAAACGATGAAAATCAAGACTTTGACCGGTTTTATCGCATTCCTGCTCGCCGGATCGTTCGCATTGGCCCAGAACGGGGATTACCAGGTTCCACGCACGGAATGGGGACAGCCCGATCTGCAAGGCGTATGGAATTTCTCCTCCGACGTACCCATGCAGCGTCCGCAACGATATGGCGCGCAGCAATTCCTGACCGAGGAAGAACTTGAAGAGCGCCGGGCGCAGGTCGCGGCCAACCGCGCCGCCGCCGACGCCGCCGCAGCGCAACTGGTGCTGGACCCGGAAGCTCCCGAGGCGACCAGCAATCCCGGCGGTTATAACGATTTCTGGATCGAAGTAGCAGGCCTCGGCGATGTAGTGCGCACCTCGCACATCATTCACCCCGAAGACGGCAGGATTCCGCCCGCGGTTGAAGGCGCGCCGCGGCAATTCGGAGGCCTCGGTCCCGATATCCCCGGCGAACGCCCGGTGCGTTACGTGGTCGGCGGCATCAGCAAGGACGGCCCGGAAGACCGCGGCCTGTCCGAGCGCTGCATCATCGGCTTCAATTCGGGCCCGCCCTTCGTGCCGAGCCTGTATAACAACAACATGCAGATTTTCCAGAACCGCGACACCGCGGTCATCATGACCGAGATGATTCACGACGCCCGTATCGTACCGCTGGTGGAGAAGCCGCCGCTGCATGACGACATCCGCCTGTGGTCCGGCGATTCCCGCGGCTGGTGGGACGGTGACACGCTGGTGGTGGAAACGAATAATTTCACCGGCTACCGCCAGACCTTCGCGAGCACCGGTACGGATTACGACATGGTGCTGACCGAACGCTTCACGCGCACCGCGTACGATACCGTCGAATACGAGTTCACCATCGACGATCCGTCCACTTTCACCGACAGGATCACGGCCGTGGTTCCGATGATCAAGGTGGCGGGGCAGATCTACGAATATGCCTGTCACGAAGGCAACTACGGCATGATGAACACCTTGCGCGGCGCGCGTGTAGACGAGCAGCGTCTGGCCGAGGGCGACGATTTGCCCGAGCGCGACTGATTCCATTCATAACCGAAGGAAAAAAGGCAGATGAATAGCACTTTAAGATTGTGCCGTGCGGTGCTTGCCGCGATCCTGGGCTGCGCGCTGCTGCTTGCGGCGCCGGCCTGGGCGCAGAACGACGATATTCCGCGTACGCCGTCCGGCAAGCCCGATTTCAGCGGGATCTGGCAAGCGATCACTCACGCGCATTACGATGTCGAGCCCCACGCGGCGCGAATGGGCCCGCATCCCGGCCTGTTCGGCGCCCATTCTGCGATCCCGGCAAGTCTCGGCATCGTCGAGGGCGGACGCATTCCCTACAATGAGCAGGCATTGCGGGTGCGCGACGCCAATCGCGCCAATGCTTTGGAAAACGATCCGCTCACCAAGTGTTTCATGCCCGGCGTGCCGCGTGCGAACTATATGCCTTTCCCCTTCCAGATCGTGCAATCGACCGACGTGATCCTGATCGCCTACGAATACGCCGAAGCCAACCGCATACTCTATGTCGATCAGCCCGAGATCACTTCCCAGGTCGACGCCTGGATGGGCCATTCCAACGCCCATTGGGAAGGCGATACCCTGGTCGTACGCGTAACCGGCCAGATGCCCGACACCTGGTTCGACCGGGCGGGCAATCACCATAGCTGGGAAATGGTCGTCGAAGAACGCTGGACCTTCAGCGGCCCCAATCATATCGATTACGAGGCCACCATCACCGATCCCCAGACCTTTACCGAGCCCTGGACGATCAGCCTGCCGCTATACCGGCGCATGGAGCCCAACATGCAGTTGCTCGAGTTCAAATGCGCGGAATTCTCCGAAGAGTTCCTGTATGGCGAATGGCGCAAGGAGGGAACCCCGATCGGGAATCCCCCGCAATAACGCTCATGTGATTGATCGAAAAAGCCCACTCGCCTTGAGTGGGCTTTTTTGTGGAATTGAAAGTATCGAAACTTATCGAAGAGATTAATGCGATGTTACGAAAACCGTCTGAATTGAAAGTGCTCGTCTGCGCCGTTGTGCTGTTCTGCTGGACGTCAATGACGGCGGCCCAGGACGATTTCCGGTTCTGGACCGACGACAACTACGATCCGGCGATTCCCTCGATCGAGCAGGTGCTCGGTTACGCCCCCGGCGAACGGATCACCTGGCATCGCGATGCGATCCGCTATTTCGAAGCGCTCGCCGACGCCGCGCCCGAACGCGTGCAGATCGTCGAATACGCGCGAAGCTGGCAGGGCCGGGAACTGATCTACGTGGTGCTTTCGTCGGCGGAAAACATGAACCGGATCGAGGACGTAAAAGCCGGCATGCAAAGCCTGAGAGACCCCCGGCAGACCCCTCCGGACGAAGCCGAGGCCATCATCGGGAACCAGCCGCCGGTTACCTGGCTTTCCTATGGCGTGCATGGCAATGAAATATCCTCCACCGACGCCGCCATGCTGACCGCATATCATCTGCTCGCCTCGCGCGGCGACGAGCGCGTGGCGGACATCATGGGCGACACCGTGGTCGTCATCGATCCGATGCAGAACCCGGACGGCCGCGACCGCTTCATTCACCATTTCACGAGTTCCCTCGGACTTGAGCCCGACTCCGACCGGCTCTCGGCGGAGCACGACGAGCCCTGGCCCGGCGGCCGCACCAATCACTACCTGTTCGACATGAACCGCGACTGGTTCATCATGACCCAGCCGGAGACCCGGGGCCGCATCGCCGCCTTGCAGGAATGGTATCCGGTGGTCTTTGTCGACGCGCACGAAATGGGCGGGGACAGCACCTATTTCTTCGCCCCCGAAGCGATTCCCTATAATCCGCACCTGGCCGCGGACCAGACCGAAAGCCTGCAATTGTTCGGCCGCAACCATGCCAGATGGTTCGACGAATTCGGCCTCGATTATTTCACCCGCGAAATCTACGACGCTTTCTATCCGGGCTATGGCGCGAGCTGGCCGTCGTATTACGGCGGCATCGCCATGACCTACGAGCAGGCTTCTTCCCGGGGACTGGTGTTCCGCCAATACGACGGCAACGACCTGACCTATGCCTATACCGTGCGCAATCATTTTCTGACTTCGCTTTCCACGGCGGAAACCGTGGCCGTCAACCGCGAGAAATTCCTGACCGATTTTTACGACTACCAGGTCACCGCCGTCGAGGAAGGCGAGCAGGAGGAAAACCGCGCCTATCTGTTTCCGGTGCAGGCCGACCAGGCCGCCGTAACCCGCATCGCCGGACTGTTGACCCGTCAGGGCGTCGAGGTCTTGCGCGCGACCGAGGCGTTCGATGCCTGCGGCACCGATTACGCCGCCGGCAGCCATCTGATCAGGGCGGACCAGCCGGCCAAGCGCTTCGTGCGCACCTTGCTCGAACCCCAGGTATCCATGGAGGAGGACTTTCTCGCCGAACAGGAAGAGCGGCGGGCGAACAATCTGCCGGATCAGATCTACGACGTGACCGCCTGGTCGCTGCCGCACATGTTCAATGTCGCCATGAATATCTGCGACCGCGTGCCCGCCGGCGAGTTCGAAGCCGCCGGACCGGAACTGTTCATCCCCGCCGAGGTGCAAGGCGGCGAGGCTCAAGTCGCCTATCTGGTTCCCTGGGGTTCGGCCCCGGCCGCGCGGCTGCTGGCGAAAGGCCTGCTTGCCGGACTCGAGATCAAGAGCAACGATCTCGCCTTCACCAATCTCGGCAGGGAATACCCGGCCGGAACGCTCATCGTCGATGTTGCCGACAATCCCGTCGATCTTTTTGGGATCATGTCCGAACTCGCGCGCGAAACCGGCGCCGAAGTCATCGCCGTGAACGATAGCTGGGTGACCGACGGTCCGAGTTTCGGCAGCGGCAACGTGGTGCGATTCAATGCCCCCAGGGTAGCGATCGCCTGGGACGAGCCGACCGCGGCTTACAGTGCAGGCAATACGCGCTTCGTCATCGAACGGCAGTTCGATTATCCGGTCACTCCGATCCGCACGGACCGGCTCGGCTCGGCCGATCTCGATCGCTACCAGGTATTGCTCCTGCCATTGACTGCCGGCGGGAGCTACGGCAGCGCGCTCGGCGAGGCCGGCGTGGAGAACCTGAAGAATTGGGTCAGCGACGGCGGCGTATTGATTGCCATGGGCAATGCCACGCGCTTTCTGGCCGACCCCGAAGTCGATCTGCTCGCGGTAAGACGCGAACGGGCGGTCGTGGAAGTCGAGTCCGGAGAAGAGGAAGAAGAGGGCGCCACGGTGGCCGGAACGTATCTGACGGAAGAGGAACAATTCAGGCAAAGAACCATCGCGCTGGAAGACAGCCCATATCCGGTCTCCGGCGTAATGGCCAGGGCGGACGTGCATCCGGAACATTGGCTCGGCGCGGGCGTCGCCCCGGTTCTCAACGTCCTGATCCGCGGTTCGGAAATCTACACGCCCATCCGCATCGACGACGGCGTCAACGTGGCGCGATTCCAGGGGCCCGACGAATTGCTGGCGAGCGGCTATCTCTGGGAGGAAAACCGGCGGCAACTGGCATACAAGCCGTTTGCGCTGTCCCAGCCCCGGGGCGCCGGCCAGGTGATCGCGTTCACCCAGGATCCGACGGTCCGAGCGTACCTGGACGGCCTCAACATGATACTCGTGAACGCGATATTCAGAGGCTCTGCCCACGCGCGTCCGGTGCGTTGAGAAATCGGCGATTCATGCGATTCGCTATGGTACATTTGGAGTTTCCCCACACTACCTTGCGGGGAGACAGGAGAAGGAGATGAAGACAGTCACATGGCCGGCGATGGCAATCGCCGGCACGATGCTATTAAGTGGGTCCGCGCTGGCGCAACCGCCGGCCACGGAAGCCGACGACGATCAGGCCGTCGAGGAAACCACAGTACAGTCCTCTATTCTGGGGGACGCCATCGGCGAACCGGTAATCGACGAAATCGTCATCACCGGTTCGCGCATCCGGCGCGACGCCTATTCAGACTCGTTGCCGCTGACGGTAATCACCAACGAGCAGGCCCTGCTGAGCGGGCTCGACAACGTCTCCGAGATATTGCAGGGAAGCGCGCTCGCTTCCGGCGTGCAGATCGACAATACCTTTACCGGATTCGTCGTTTCCGGCGGGCCCGGCGCCAGCACGTTCGGCCTGCGCAATCTCGACGCCGGCCGCACCCTGGTGCTGCTGAACGGTCGCCGCTTCACCGCCGCGGGCACGCGCGGACAGGTTTCCAACGTCGATCTCAGTTCGATTCCGTTCATCGCCGTACAACGCATCGAAGTGCTCAAGGACGGCGCGTCTTCGGTATATGGCGCCGACGCGGTAGCGGGCGTCGTCAACATCATCACCCGCCGGCGATTCGACGATTTCATCGTCGAAGTGGACTGGCAGGACGATGCCGATTACGGCGCGGTAAGCATGTTGTGGGGGCAGACTTTCGACCGCGGTTATATCGACTTTGCCTTGGAGACTTCAAAGTTCGGGCCGGTCAAGCGCTTCGAACGCGAGTTCAGCACTTGCAGTGAGCGGCAATTGACCAACGGAGAACTGCATCCTTCGCTGTTCGCGCCTACCGCGGGCCGATGTTTCGGTTCGATCAATGGCTATTCCGATGTATACGGCATTGCCCGCACCCCCATATCCGTGGTGCCCGACAGTTCGGCCAACCTGTTCGGACTCGGCATCCCCTGGCGCCAGGCGACATACGGGCCCGACGGCGGTCGGATCGTCGAAACCGGATTTCGTGACGACCGCAACTGGGTTGACGAAGACCTGCTGCCGCAACGCGAACTCGTGCAACTATACAGCGATGGTCTGCTCGACCTCGATCTTGGCGATGTCCTCGGCGCAGCCAGCGCCACTTACGAGTTTTACTTCAGCCGCCGCGAAGATGTGCTCGGTGGCGGCCATCGGCAGTTTTTCCCCTTCGTACACCCGAATAATCCGACCAATCCGTTCGGAGTCGTGGGCGGCATTGCCCGCCCCATCGTCATGAGCTACGACATGCTCGACCCGGACACCCGCGTGGAAAATGACGTCACGGCGCTGAATCTCGGACTCGACGGCGACCGGGGCGATTTTTCCTGGGATGTAAACGTCGGTTATTCCTGGAGCCGGGGCGGCTGGAGCTACGATAGCTGGCTCAAGGACAAGGTCGCGCGTTCCCTCTCAAGTGGCGTCGCGCCGGACGGAAGACTGCAATGCGTCTTCGATCCATTGCAGATGTATTACGCGTCCGGGTCCGGTTTCGAGGATGCCGTATTGAACAGAATCCTGGCGGAGGGTCCCGATCCGTCCTGCGTTCCTCTCGACTTGTTCAACGCCAGGGCAATCAGGGGAGGAGTGGAACGGAGCGCCGCGGACTATATCAGCGAAATCCAGCATCTGGAGACGGACTACGATCTGCTTACAGCGACCTTCAACCTCGAAGGACGCCTGTTCGACATGCCGGCCGGAGAGGCGCGTGGCGTACTTGGCCTGGAATGGCGCAGCAGGGAACTTGACGACCGCCCGTCCATGGCTTCGGTCAACGACAACCAATGGGGTTTTACCGGCGCCGGACACACCCAGGGCGACGACCGGGTCAGCGAAGTCTATGGCGAGGTGGAGTTGCCGCTGCTCGGCGGGCGGCCCTGGGTCGAGGAACTCACGCTGAATACTTCCTATCGCTGGACTGACTACAGCTCCTATGGCGACGATACCACCTGGCGCGCCTTGCTCAACTATGCGCCGAATACGACGTTTCGATTGCGCGCGTCGCTGGGAACCTCGTTCCGGGCGCCGGCCATTTACGAATTGTTCCTCGCCAACCAGACGGGATTCGCCAGCGCATCCATCGATCCCTGCAATAATTACCGCGACCCGGCGAGCGATATCGATTCCGGCAGCGAACGTTTCAAGAACTGCGCCAGACTGGAGGAGCAGGGAGTCATACCGCCGGGATACGCCGCCACTTCTTCGGTAAATGTGATCACCGGAGGAAATCTCGATCTCAAGGCTGAAACTTCCAAGTCAAAAACCGTTGGTCTCGTGGTAACTCCGGACCTTGCCGACTATATACCCGTACTCGGCGTGGATTTGAGCCTGGCGTTCGACTATTACGATATCGACCTGAACAACTCGATCTCGCGGCTCGGGGCGGGAACCGTATTGTCACGCTGTTACAGTTCGGCAAACTTCACGGCGCCGGAATGCGCACTGATAGGAGACCGTACCCAGAGCGGCGATCTCAGCTTCGTGAATTCCTCGTATGTGAACGTCGCGGTCGAAGGGTCTCGCGGCTTTGACATCTCCCTGCGCACCGATCGGGAATTCAGTTTCGGCGACCTGAGCTTCGATGTGCTGGCTACGCGAGTTCTCGGCTACGAGTACGGACTGACCGGGGACAGCGATCCATTCCAGTACATCGGCCACCATGCCTATCCCAAATGGCGCGGGGAAGCGGACCTCCGCTTCGACTGGCGCGATTACACCTTGACCTGGTCCATGGACTATGTCGGTTCCACGGACGAAGAACCGGTTTACGAGTTGTTCAGCGACAGGTCCGTAACCAATCTGCACAAGGCCGACGGCACCTTGTACCATACCCTGTCGGCCCGCTTTGTCGATCCCAACGGTCGCTTTGTCCTCGTTGCCGGCATCATCAATCTGCTGGACGACGAGCCGCCTCGAGTAGGCTGGGGCGCATGGGGTCCATCGGCAACCGCACCGGTCAGTTTCAACATCCCCATCGGCGCAGGTTACGATTACCTTGGCCGGCGTCTCTTCGCATCGGTGAGCTACAGTTTCACTGGCCCGTGACCGGAGGAACCGGGAAATGAGTTGCAGAAGCAGAATCTTCGACTTTTCCGCCCTGGCCGGCTTGCTGGCCGCCTTGCTGTTGCCGGCAAGCACACAGGCACAGGAGCAACCGCCGCTCGAAGCTTTCGCCATGCGGCCCATCATCCTCGATGTGGATCTGTCGCCCTCGGGGGACCATCTGGCAGTGGTACGTCTTCCCGGACAAGGCGAAAACTATGTGATCCAGGTGTTCGAGACGGCGGACATGTCCGTAGCGCCTTATACGCTGGGTTCCGATACGATGGACATCATCGGCATCAACTGGGCCAACGACGAACGCCTGC
The DNA here is from genome assembly GCA_964622925.1 of uncultured Pseudohongiella sp. Lineage (GTDB taxonomy): Bacteria > Pseudomonadota > Gammaproteobacteria > Pseudomonadales > Pseudohongiellaceae > UBA9145. The sequence continues at coordinate 38,770 of CAZUSL010000121.1, forward strand.
TCGTTCGCACCAGGCAGCCAGTGGAAGTACCCGGCCGGCGCGTCGGCTACGACACCCCGGGCATCGGGCAGCCAGGCCGGGTCAAGACCTATGCGTACAAGTTGCTGTCGGTGGGTCTCGACGGCGGCCGCTGGGTGGAATTGCCGAGCAAGTCGAATATCGCGCGCTTCGCTTCCGAAACCGTCGTCCAGCGGCTGGCGAGTCCGAACGTGGTGCACCGCCTGCCCGACGAGGACGACTGGGTGCTGATAAGCTGGTTCGGTTCGGATGACGTCGGCACCGAGATATTCAGGGTCAATATAGAGGACGGACGCAGCGAATCGCTGTTGCAACTCTCTTCCAGCTATTTCGACTACCGTTTCGACTACGACGGCGATCTGCGAATCCGTTCGGTCGTAGCCCGCAACGAAAACCGGATTTACATGCAATACCGGCTCAAGGACGAAACCGAATGGAACGAGTGGCTGAGTTTTGACGTGGACGATCGCCGTCCGTTGTCGGTGCTCGGATTCGTGCCGGGCGAACCGAATCAGGTCTATGTGCTTACGGCCCAGAACAGGGATACCGAGGGCATCTTTCTCTACGACATGACCGCGCCGGACGCCGAGCCCGAGTTGCTGTTCGCCATCGACCGCTACGACGCCGGCAATGTCGTCACCGCGTGTATCTCCCGGGTCTGCATCGACGGCGACGAGGATCCGCGCCTGGTGGGATTCTATTTCGTCGGCGACGCGCCGCAGATCTATTACATAGACGAGGAAGCCGAACTCCTGCAGCGCTCGATAGACGCCGCGCTTCCCCCGGGCAATTTCAATTCGATCCACGACCGCGCCGCCGATGACAGGTTCATCGTCATCCAGTCGACCGGACCCAGGGAGCCCGGCCGTTACTATCTGTTGACCGACAAGCAGCAATTGCAACTGATCGGCCGCACCACGGCCGTCGAGCCGGAACAGATCGGCGACAGCCGGGTGGTCTGGTACGAAGCTCGGGACGGCATGTTACTGAACGCGGTGCTGACCTTGCCTCCAAATGGCGAACCGCCTTATCCCACGATCGCGAATCCTCACGGCGGCCCGCAATCGCGGGATTCACTGCACTGGAATTCCTCGTATTGGGATGAATGGCCGCATCTGCTTGCCTCCCGCGGCTATGCCGTACTGCAGCCCAATTTCCGCGGCTCGACCGGTTTCGGCTATGACTATTTCGCTGCCGGCGACCGGCAATGGGGCTACAGGATGCAGGACGATGTCGACGACGGCATGCGGTTCCTCGTCGAACAGGGCATCGCCGATCCCGAGCGAATGGCGATTTTCGGCTGGAGTTACGGCGGTTATTCGGCCATGGTCGGCGCGATGCGCGAGCCGAACATCTACAAGTGCTCGATCGCCGGCGCCGGCGTGAGCAGCATGGAACTGATCGAGAAGGAGGAATGGAATTACCGTTTCCGAGATATGTTCCAGCGCACCCGCGGCGGCCTTTCTCCAATCACGAACATGGACGATGTCAATATCCCGATCCTGCTCGTTCATGGCGACCGCGATCTCATCGTGCCGATCCGGCATAGCGACCTGTTCGCGCTCGAACTCGAGCGGCGCGACAAGCCGTTCCGCTATGAGAAACTGATCGACGCCGCGCATACGGTCGACACGCTCGGCTTCGACCACAACATGCAGTTCTACACCGCGATGTTCGATTTCCTGGAGAACGACTGCAGGTTCTAAGCGGCGATTCCGCACTCCGTGAGTCGCCGTCGGGTGGCGGACAGTGCGGCGGGCGTGCGAGGCAGGAAGCCGAGCCCGAAGCCTACAGGGATGTATTCACGGCGTCCGCCGTACTGTCCGCCACCCGATGGCGACGGATCGAAGCCATTAACACCGCGAATGCGCAACAAAATGGCGCCAGCCGTTCGAGAATCTCGCCCGGCGTGTCAGGCATCAGGTAAAACAGCACCGACAGCGAAAAGCCGGTGAGGATCGATAGCAGGATCGCCGCCGGCGCCGCCTCGTATCCCGCCAGCCGCAGAAACACCAGCGGCCCGAAAGCCGAACCCAGGGCAATCCAGGCGAAAAGCACCCGGTTGAAGATGCTTTCGGGCAGATAGAGCGCGACCGCGACAGCGGCAACCACGAGCAGCACGATCACAATCCGCGACACCCGCAGCAGCGAAGCCCGCCCGAGATGGCCCAGGCCCAGGTCGTGGGCGATGACGCCGGCGGCCACGAGCAACTGGCTGTCGGCCGTGGACATGATCGCAGAGAGTACAGCCGCAAGCAGCACCGCGCCGATGATCGGCGGCAGCAGTTCTTCGTTGACATTGAAAAATACGGTTTCGGGATCGCCAAGTTCAGGCAAGAGGATTCGTCCCGACAGCCCCAGCAGGATCATGCCGAGATAAACCGCCAGGTACCAGAAAGTCACGATCCAGCGCGCCTGCAACAGCGCCCGCTCGTCGCGCAGGGCCATGAAACGCACGAGCAGATGCGGCTGGCCGTAAGTGCCGATGCCGATACTGAGGCCGCCGACGATGACGCCCGCGGCAAACCAGAATCCGCCTCCGGCGACAAAGCTTACCTGCTCCGGGCTGCTGACCGCATGCAGGCCTTCAATCAGGCCGGGCAATCCCCCGACCGAGATCATCGCCGCCGCGGGCAATAACAGGGCGGTAATCGCCATCAGGATTCCCTGCAAGGTGTCGGTGACGCTTACCGCCCAGAAGCCGCCGAGAAAGGTGTAGATCATGATGACGAGAGCGCCGATGCCGATGCTGGCGGGCAACGACATGTCGAAAGTCGAGGAAAACATGTTGCCGGCGCCCTGGAATTGCGCGGCGATATAGAACACGAAACAGAATATGATGACCAGGGAGGACAAATAGACAATGGCGCGGCGGGCGCCGCCTTCGGCTCCATGAGCAATAAAGTCTGTCAGGGTCATATGGTCGTGGGCGCGGCTGTATTGCATCAGCCGCGGCGCGATCCACCACCAGGCCACGAACATGCCGCTGATCGAGCCGGCAGCGACCCAGATCGCCGAGACCCCCGCTGCGTAGGCGATTCCGCTCAGCCCGAGCAGGGTCCACGCCGAGGAAGCGCTCGACGCGTAGCTGATTCCGGCCACCACCGGACCGAGCTGGCGGCCGGCCAGGAAGAAGTCCTTGCCGTCCGTGGTGCGGCGCGACGCCCAGAATCCGATGCCGAGCAGCACGGCTTGATAAATCACGAGGACGGCAATGACTATGTCGGCTCTTTCCATGATTGAATCGCTGTTTGTCAGATGTTGTTTCGTTGTTCCCGATTGCGGGGCATAACATAGCACGCTGGCGGAACGAAAGGCTTTTCATTGCCCGCAAGTTGCAGGGTGCTATAATTTTTCGTTGTTTCGAATGGGCAACCCAAGGATTTGCCTGGGTGAAGAACAATCCAATAAGAATGTCGTTCGCACTGGCGGTGGGAATCCTGATCACCGGTTGCGCACTCCCGGTTTCCCGGCTTCCTCCCGTCCCGGAACCCGCCATCGAATTGCAGGATCGGTTCGCCGCGAGCGAGGCCGCTGGACTCCATCAATCTCCTCATGAAGCCGTGGCCTGGTGGGAATCCTTTGCCGACCCGGTGCTCGACCGGGTCGTGGAAGCCGTGCTCGAAACCAATTTCGACCTCGCCCAGGCCGTGGCGCGGGTCGACCAGGCCCGGGCGAGGGCGCGCATCGCCGACGCCGTTGCCTGGCCCCTGGTCAATCCCATCGCGGGCATTGAGGATTTCGACATTCCCACCAATGCGGGAATCGGTGCGCAACTTGATGAACTCGGGCTCGGTTCCGATCTGACTGAAGTGTTCGGCATATCGCTGCCCGACCGCGTGGGCCTGACGACATACACCTTTGGCGCGGAGTTCGCCTACGAGGTGGATTTCTGGGGCCGCAATCGCAACACCAGGCTTGCCGCCGGCGCGCAGCAACTTGCTTCGGAGTCGGATTATGTCGCCGCCAGAATTTCAGTGCTTGCGGAAACCGTCCGCATCTACCTGGAACTCGTGGATATGCGGCGGCAACGCGAACTGGCTCTCGAGAACATCGAAATCCTGGAAGAACGCGAGGCGTTGGCGCAATCGCGTTATGAAAGCGGATTGATCGACGCCCTGCGCCTGTACGCCATGCGCAGGGCTCTGCGCGATGCGCGCGCAGGACTGCCGCAACTCGAGGCTGGTCTGGCGGAAGCCGAAGCGCGGCTGTGGATATTGCTCGGAGGATTCCGGGACGACATCGCCGACTCGCTGCCTGGATCCTTGTCCATCGCGGGTAGCGGCGAGCCCGTGCCCGTGGGGATACCTGCCGATTTGCTCATTCAGCGTCCCGACGTCGCCGGGGCGAGGCAGCGCATGGAAGCGGCTCGATTCGCTCTGGGCGCCAGACGCGCCGAATTGTTGCCGGCGCTTTCCCTGTCAGGCTCGATCGGCCTGCAGGCCACTGATGCCGGCGACTGGTTCGATCCCGATCAATGGTTTCGCAATCTCAGCGTCAATCTGCTGGGACCGGCGATCCAGGGCTCGCGCCTGCGCGACAATGTCGAACTGGCCGAAGCGCAATTGAATGAAGCCGCGGCCGCTTACGGGAGTTCAGTCGTAACCGCTGTAAACGAAGTCGAGGCCGCCCTGTCGGGTCTCGAAGCCGGCCGCCGCCGTCACGATGTGCTGGTTTCCTTTCTTGACGAAGCCCGGGCCGAATCGGGATTGCAGGGCGAACGATATTCAGCCGGAATCGGCAGTTATGAGGAAGTGCTTGGCGCGGCACAGATCCTGGTCGGCGCCAATGCGGCGCTTTCGGCGGCGGAGCGCGATCTCGGATTCGCCCGGCTGGCCCTGCATCGGGCTCTTGGCGGCGCCTGGACCGCCGATGATATGGAATACTTGTCAAACGAGTGAATGCCATGGGCAGAATTACCGGATTTATAGCCGCTCTGGTCATCGTCGCCACGTCGGTGGCCTTGGCGATGTTTCTGATTTCGCTGGCGCCGGAGCCGGAAAGCCGCGAACTTCCGCCCCAGATACCATTTGTTCTGACCGGCACGGCCACTGCGTCGCCTGGCGCCATTCCCGTTTTCGGCTCGGGAACCGTGCGGCCCGCCCGCGAAGTCAATATCGCGCCGCAAGTGGGCGGCAAGGTTGAAAGTGTGAACCCTGCATTCCTGAGCGGCGGCCGGGTGGAAGCGGGACAGACACTGTTCGAAATCGAACAGGAGGACTACCGCTATCGAGTTGAGGTAGCCATGGCCGATGTGGCTGCGAGACAGGTTGCCTTGCTCGAAGCGCGGGAGCAGGCCGAAATCGCAGCGGCCGAATATGAAAGCTTCTCCCGGCGGCAAACCGGCGATGCGCTCGCGGAACCGAGTCCGCTGACCTTGCGCCAGCCTCAATTGCAGGCTGCCGAGGCCGCGCTTGCGCGCGACGAAGCCCGGCTAGCCGAGGCTCGGCTGGCGTTGTCACGCACAGTGATCACGGCTCCCTTTGCCGGTTATGTGCGTGCGGAGTCCGTCGATGCAGGCCAGATCGTGTCGCCCGGACAAGTCGTCGGAAGCCTGTTCGCGGCGGATGCGGCGGAAATCCTGGTAGCCCTGCCCGACAGTGACGCCGCCCTGATTCCCGGACTTTGGGAACTTCGCGCGGGGGATGACTCGCAGCAGGTTGCTGCGCGCGTAATCGCTGAATACGGTGAGCAGAATTTCGCCTGGAGCGGCTATGTGGACCGGGCCGAAGCTTCGGTCGATTCGCAAACGAGAACCGTCGACGTGGTCATACGTGTGCCGGATCCCTTTGTCGCGGGATCGCCGGTTAACGGTCCGGCGGCCGGCGGCAATCCGCCGCTGCTCGTCGGCGAATACGTCGATGTCGAGATCGAGGGCATCGTGATGGCGAACATTTTCCGGATTCCGCGCGCGGCGCTGCAGGCCGGCAATGAAGTCTGGGTAGTGAACGGCGGCGCAGTAGGCATTGTTCCTGTTCGCATTTTCCAGCGCGCCGACGATGAAGCCTACGTTACCGGTTCCCTTGAGGCCGGCCAGCCGGTCATTACCGGCGGCCTGCAATTCGCCGTCGAAGGTATGCGCGTACTGACCGAGGCCCGGCCGTTGTAATGAAAGCCAACGATCCTTACCAGGGAGAACTGCCGGGCCCCATTGCCTACATGGCGGGCAACGGCGTTGCCGCCAATCTGCTGATGCTCGCCATACTCGCCGCCGGCTTGGTCTCGCTGACCGGGCTCGACAGGATTTCCTGGCCCATTATTGACTTCTACACTATCGAAGTATCCATGACTTATCCGGGAGCGAGCCCGGAAGAAATCGAGGAATCCATCGTCATCAAGATCGAGGACCAGGTCAGCGGGCTGGAAGACGTCAATACCGTACGGTCGGTAGCCGCGCCAGGGATTGCTTCCGTGCGCGTCGAAATGAATTCCGGCGCCGATATGGCCCAGGCGCTCGACGACGTGGAATCGACGGTTGCCCGAATCCAGACCTTTCCCGCCGGCGCCGAGCGGCCGGTGATTCGCGAAATGACCAGCAGCCAGAGCATCATCCGCATGATCCTCCACGGCGACATGTCCGAGCGCTCGCTGAAGGAACTCGCGCATTTGATCGAAGACGAATTCACCTCCTTGCCCGAAGTCTCCCGCGCCGAAGTGAGCGGGACGCGCGAGTATGAAATTTCAATCGAGGTTCCAGGGCAAAGGCTGCGCGCGCTCGGACTCACCCTCGACGACATCGCAAATACCATTCGCGCCAATTCCCTCGACCTTTCCGCCGGCAGCATCGAGACCTCCCAGGCCCAGGTTCGCGTGCGCACCCTGGGGCAGCGCTACGTGCAACAGGATTTTGAAGACATTGCGATTCTGGCCCGGGACGATGGAACCGTGCTGCGGGTCGGCGATATCGCCACGGTCCGCGACGCGTTTCAGGACATCGACATCATTGTGCGGCACGGGAACCAGCCGGCGGTATTCATCGAAGTCCATCGCGCCGAAGACGAGCGGGTGATGGATGTCGCCAACGCGGTTTACCGCCACCTTGCCGATGCGGTCGAGCCTTCGCTGCCGGAAGGTGCAGGCATCTTCATCTGGAACGACGAATCGGGTGCGTATTCCGAACGCGCCAACCTGTTGCTGAAGAACGGATCGCTTGGCCTTTTGCTCGTGTTCATCGCGCTGGCGCTGTTTCTGCAGATCAGGCTGGCGGTCTGGGTGACCGTGGGCCTTGCGACCTGTTTCATCGGTGCGCTTGCCGTCATGCTGCTGTTCGATGTCGCCATCCACGCGGTTTCGCTGTTTGTCTTCGTGCTGGCGCTCGGCATCATCGTCGACGACGCCATCGTAACGGCGGACAGTATCTACAAGGAGCGCAGACAGGGATTGCCCGGTGTCGCCGCGGCGATTCGCGGAACCCGCAGGATCAGGACGCCGCTGACTTTCGCCGTGCTGACGTCGATCGCTGCATTCATACCGCTGCTTTTCATACCCGGCGGGATCGGCGATATCTGGCGCGCCTTGCCGATCATCGTCATCGGCATGCTCGCGATCTCGCTGGTGGAATCGCTTTTCATCCTGCCTGCCCATCTTGCGCACCTTCCCGGCCCGGACTGGCGTCCGACGACCCTGATCGACCGCTTTTTCGCCAGCACCCAGGGTGCGGTGGACCGGGGTCTGCAAGCCTTCATCGAAGGGCCGCTCGACAGAGCGCTCAAATTCACCGTCGCCCAGCCCATCGTCATTATCGCCGGCGCCATCGGAGCGCTGATCGTCAGCGTTTCGCTATTGCCCGCCGGATTGATTGCGGTGGTTTTCGCCGATGTCGTGGAAGCCGATTTCGTCACCGCTTCGCTGGAAATGCCCGACGGCACCCCGGCGCCGAGAACCTGGGAAGTCGCCAGGGAACTGGAAGCCGCCGGATTGCAGGTGATCGGGCGGCTTTCCGCTGAGCAGCCCGAAGGCTCGCCCGACCTGCTCGAAGGCGCCGTTCTTGTCGTCGGCCAGCGGCCGCGAGTGGAAGGCGGCGGCATTGCCTCGTCCCCGAGCCTGAATCCCGAGGCCAATCTCGCATCGGTCGAATTCAAGTTGATCAGCGCCCAGGACCGGGACATCACCACCACCGAAGTCGCCCAGGCCTGGCGCGACGAGGTCGGCATTCTGCCCTATGTGCGCGGCGTCGTTTTCAGCGGCGAACTTGTGGATCTCGGCAATCCAATCGAAGCCGTGCTGTCGCATCCGGACCCAGAACTGCTGACCCGCCATGCCGAAGCGGTCGCCGCCGAGCTGCGCAATATAAACGGTGTTTTCGACATTCGTTCCGATCACGCGCCGGGTGTGCGCGAATTGCAACTCGAACTGCGGCCGGAAGCGCGCACCTTCGGCCTCAGCTTGCAGGATCTCGCCTTGCAGGCGCGCGCCGCATTCTTTGGCGCCGAGGCCTTGCGTGTGCAGCGCGGCGGCGATGAAGTGCGGGTGTACGTCCGGCTCCCCGAAGTCGAACGCGACGCGATTACCGATATCGAAGCGTATATCGTTCGTACGCCCGCCGGCGCCGAGGTTCCGCTTTCCCAGGCCGCACAAGTGAAATCGGGCAATTCCCCGCCGGCGGTCACGCGCCGGGACGAGCAGCGCGTAGTCACCGTCGCCGGCGATGTGGACACCGATGTGATCTCGGCGACGGAAGCCAACGGTATACTCACCGGAACCATACTCGCGCAGCGGATCGAACAAGACCCGGACCTGAGTTACGTTCTCGGCGGGGAACAGGCCGTGCAGGCCGACTCGCTCGGCTCGCTGTTTCGCGGCTTCGCGCTCGCCATGATGCTCATCTTCGCCCTGCTCGCGATTCCCCTGCGTTCCTACACCAAACCGTTCGTCATCATGTCGATCGTTCCCTTCGGCCTGATCGGGGTGATGTTCGGGCACCTCATTCTGCAAATCCCGGTCAGCGCGACCACGATCATGGGGGTGCTCGGGCTCAGCGGCGTGATCGTCAACGACTCGCTGGTAATGGTTGACCTGATCGAACAGAAATTGCGCGACGGCTTGTCAACGAGCGAGGCCGTGATCGAAGGCGCAAAGGGAAGATTCCGCCCGATTTTGTTGACTTCGGTAACGACGTTTCTCGGCTTTACGCCCTTGATTCTCGACCGCTCGATTCAGGCGCAATTCATGCAGCCTTTCGCGGCGTCGCTCGGCGTAGGCATTTTGATCACTACATTCGTGCTGATGCTGGTGGTGCCGGCAATATCGACCATGCACCTGAATCTGATCCAGCCGCGGCGCGTAGCCACCGCGGTCTGAACGGCCGGCGCCCGTTACCCTGCGACCGAATTCCTCACCTCGACTACCTTGAACTTGAGTTTGCGGTTGGGGGCGCATGTGGGAAACGGGTTGATGCCCAACCGGTAATCGGCAGGAGCGATTTCCAGTTTCAGACGATAGGCGATCAGTAATATGTTCACCGCCATTTGCAGGTCTACCCAACGATGTCCCAGACAGGTATGGGTTCCGAGGCCGTATGGCGCGTAAGCGCCGGGAGCCATATGCTCTTCCCTGTCCGGGAGAAAACGGTCGATATCGAACTTCGTTGGATCCTTATAAAGACTTTCGATGTAATGGGGAGCCGTCTGACATAGCAGGATCATCGTGGCGGCCGGAATCTTGTATCCTTCGACCGTGCAGGAATTCATCGTTGTTCTGAGTTGCCAGGGTATAACCGGATACATGCGCTGGCATTCCATCCAGAGCCGGTTGGCGACGTTTGCATTTTCGAAAGTGAAGTCTTTGTCTCCCGGTTTCCGCCCATTGCCGAATATGGATTCGGCCTCCTGATAAATCCTGTCATACAAATCGGGGTCGCGAACCATGGCATAAATCGAAAATGCCAGAGCGCTGCCGAGATAGATGCTCGCCACCATCGCGGCGGCGATGGGGAAACCGAGGTCGGTCTCGGGCAGGAACATGGGATCATTGCGATGCAGATTCAGCAGGTGGTCCGTCAGGTCCGGCGGTTTGCCCTTGCGTTGCGCTGGGGTATGCGAGGCATGTATGTCATTGATCATCCGGGAGATCGACTTTCGCGCCTTGATCATTCTCGGCGTATACATCATGAGCCTGGGCAAGCCACCCTGAACGTGCACAACCAGCGCGCGGTGCATGTATGCCAGCAGATCGTCGACATATTTCGAACAGTCTATCCCGATCGTAAAGTGCGAAACCTGGGAACTGATATGGTTCTGAAAAGTCCTGGTGCCGGCAATGACGTCGCCCTGGTTCCAGCGTCCGATGGAAGTCTCGCAATGATGAATCAACTCGGGCAGCCGGTTGGCGAGAGTCGCTCTCGAGTATCCCGTGCCGAGACTCTTCCGCATTTTATAGTGTTCGGGGCCGTCGAGGCCCGGCAGGGACTTGGAGGCGCCCATGGAATGTTCGAAGCGCTCGATGTAGTCCTTCGAGCGCATATAGAATCTGCCGTGCTTATGCACCCAAGTGTTCGTCTTCGGTCCGAGCAGCGCGACCACCCGCTTTTTCTGGACCTTGAAAGGCAGTTCAAGAACAGGACCGTGCTTCTCATAGACCGCGCAAATTGCCTTGGAGATATCCCCTGTCCAGAAGTCCCTTTGCCGCAATATGTCCAGGAACGATAGTTTCGGAATGCGGTTGGCCTTGAGTGTCACATGTGTTTTCGGATCGATGACACTCTGCTTGACCGCCCTCGATATGGCCTGACCGACCAGATCCAGTTTGCAGACCAACTCGATGTGTTCGAGTTTCTCCGCATAGTCTTCTTGCGTCAGGACTGTCGAGAAGCCATTGCAGTTATGCAGGAGGTTGATGAGTATCGCGTCCCGCGGATTTGGAATGGACTCATCCATGATCACATTAAGGATTCTCGTTTTTGCTTCCTCGCGCAGTTTCAGATCGGCGGCCGGGTAGATCTTCGATCGTTTGACTTCCTTGGTAAGCGACCAGAAGCCGCCGATTTCGTAATTCAAAACCCGCTTTTCCACTAGCCGCTCAAGCGTTTGCGTGAGAATCTCGTCAGCGCGCCTGGTGGTTTTCTCCACCCAGTATTGCGCGTCATGCGTATTCTTCTCTTTGGCGAATTCGCTTAAGGTGGGATCGAGCAATTCATCGCCAACCGGCGTTGGGTCGATGAGAACGGCTTTTTCGAGATCCGTATCGATGCGATTCTCCAGCGCGAGGTCGGCGATGACCGAGCCTGCGACGACACAGGAAAACGTCCACCCGGGCTCCATTTCCAAATAGCCCGTGTCCTCATTGAGCATGAGCAAAATCAGTTCTTCCGTCAGCCGCATCGTGTCTTCCTGCGAAACGCCTTGCTCCAATCCGGCATTTTCCGCGTCACTTTGTGAATCTGCGCAACTTTACTC